>JALSUP010000042.1 GCA_027071315.1 Sulfurovum sp. | reverse complement strand
TTGTGTGTAGAAAATATTGCTTATGAAAATTGATGTCAAGTGATACAATGCAGCATCTCTCAGCGATAGCGATTAAGGGGGTTTTGGATAGAATTTACTTAGATTTTAGGTGCGAAAGTTAAGTTAAAAAGTCAATATTTAAATAAGTGCATAAAAAAGTAGCGGTGGGTAGAGTCCCACACCAAAAAGAAAAAACCATCCCGGGATCGGCCACTCCAGCATGGCAGAAAGATCAGCAGGGACTTTCTGTTTAATGAAAATGCTTTTGATCAACGCCATCTTATAGAACATGTCAAAGATCTTAAAGGTCAGAATGAGGATCATATAGATATTGAATACATCCGTCACCAGCACCACGAACAGTACAAAATAGAAAGCAGGATGCATCAGGAAGAAAACAAAAATACTCTTTTGGTACCAGACATTCAGCTTTTCCATCACCCCGTAAAGCGTATCGGCTTTTTGCATATAGGCTTCAAAAAGTTCCAGAACAATCAAAATGCTGACATAAGTGAGTATATTTTCCATTGCAGAATTTTACCCACATTTAGGTAAAATACCCACCGTATTACCCCACTAAGCAAATACCCAAACTTTTGAAAGAGTGAGAGGAGGTAAGATGTGAGTGAAAAAAGCTGTAGGACTAACTGGTTAATTCAAAGGTTTTTTTGCTTACAGGTTGCCTTCTCTCGCTCTTCCCGAGGGTGCAGCGCTTTCGCCCATACTCTGCGTTAGATTTTATTGAATTCGCTAAGGCGAGTCCTTCAAAAATCTGCCTTGATTATGAACGAAATCACAGCATCAAAAATTTGGGCATTCGCTTAGTGTGCTAATATATAAAGGAAGCGCCTTGGCAGAAGTAGCATGTACCCATTGTAATCTTGTTTTTGATGAATCTGTCATGATCACAGAAAAGGAAAATGATAAAACACTCTATTTCTGCTGTAAAGGCTGTCAGGGCGTTTACCATTTGCTTGAGAGTGAAGGGCTTGATACCTTTTACACAAAACTGGGCGACACCACCCTGCAGCCTGCTTCCAATAATGTGTCAGAAGACCTTGAAAAGTTCAATCTTGAGGGCTTTAAAAACAAATACATCAAAGAGACGGAAGACGGACTCTATGAGATCCACCTCATCATAGAGGGCATCCACTGTTCTGCCTGTGTCTGGCTCAATGAAAAAGTTTTGCATAAAACAGACGGTATCATAGAGGCCAGCATCAACTACACTAACAACAAAGCCAAAGTAGTCTGGGACCCTGAAGAGGTTAAACTCTCCCACATTATAGAAACCATCCGTTCCATCGGCTACAACGCGTACCCTTACGACCCTTCACTCCAGGAAGAGCGTGCCAACCAGGCGAAGAAATCATACTATTCACGTATACTGGTCGCAGTCTTCGGCACCATGAACATCATGTGGATCGCCATTGCCAAATATGCCGGATATTTTACAGGTATGGAGCAGAACTTCAAAGACATTCTCAATGTGGCAGAGTTCATTCTGGCAACACCTGTACTTTTTTACTCCGGATACATTTTTTTCAGAGGGGCGTACTACGGTTTCAGGAACCGCATCGTCAATATGGACACCCTGGTGGCCTCGGGCGCACTCTCTGCCTACATTTACTCTATTTATGCCATGACCACACAGAGCGGAGAAGTCTATTTTGACTCCGTGGTGATGATCATCACCTTTGTACTGGTCGGGAAATACCTCGAAGTACTCAGTAAAAAACATGCCGTCGATACCCTTGACAGCATTATGGGTTCGACACCCACAGAAGTCACTACGGTGCTGAATGGCATCAAATCACTGGTGAGTGTTGAAAATGTACAGGTCGGTGACACCATAGAGTTAAAGCCGGGTGAAAAAGTCGTTATTGACGGTGTACTGACTTCAGGACAGGGTTCTTTTGACGAGTCTTCTCTCAGCGGGGAAAGTGAACCGGTCTATAAAAAGAAAGACGATGAGATCCTAAGCGGTTCTATCTGTCTTGACTCTGTTATTCACTACCAAGCAAGCAAAGATGTTTCCGGCTCTCTTTTAACCTCTATTGTGAGTCTCCTTGAAGAGTCCATCACTAAAAAACCGCATATCGAGCAGCTGGCCAACAGCATTTCAGGCTATTTTTCCAATATCATCCTGCTCATTTCCCTCCTCACTTTTGCAGGCTGGTACTGGCTCGACGGCAGTTTTGAGACGGCACTCATTGTCGGTATCTCGGTCATTGTCATCGCCTGTCCCTGTGCACTTGGACTTGCCACCCCTATGGCAACCCTTGTGGGTATCTCCATTGCCGCAAAACGGGGGCTTCTTTTTAAAGAAGCAGCCTTTTTGGAGACCATGGCGAAGAGTGACCTTCTGGCTTTGGACAAGACCGGTACCATTACAGAAGGAAAACCTACTGTCGTGAGCGCTGAAATTTTTGAAGATTTTGACCCTGCCCTGCTCCTGGCACTGGTGAGTACTTCCAATCATCCTGTTTCCAAAGGGATCGCCCGTTATCTCACCAGTGAACATAAAACACTGGAAACCATCACACTTCAAAACATTAAAAGCATTGAAGCCAAAGGTATCACAGCAAGCCATAAAGCACAGCGTCTTCTCGGAGGGAATGCCTCCCTTTTACAGGAAGAAGGCATTGGGATCGATGCAGATTCTGAGCATTCTCTCTTCTTTTTCAGTATTGATGACTCAGTTGTGGCCAGATTTGAACTGAGCGATACCATTCGGGAAGGTGCCAAAGAGGCGATCGAACAGATACAGGCTATGGGCATTGAAGTCGTCATGCTTACGGGAGACCATGCACAGAGTGCAGAAAAAGTGGCCAAAGCAGTCGGCATCAGCAGTATTCACAGCAGACTCCTGCCACAGGAAAAGGCGGCACTGATACAGGAATTTCAAAACAGTGGCAAGGTCACCGTCATGGTCGGTGACGGTATTAACGATGCCATTGCCCTGGCACAATCCAATATTGCCATAGCCATGGGCAGAGGTGCCGATGTGGCCATTAATGTGAGTGATGTGGTACTGCTCGATGAAAAGCCGCAAAGCATTGTCGAAGCCTATCAAATTTCAAGAAGAACCTACAGGGCTGTCAAAGAGAACCTCGGCTTTTCACTGCTCTACAATCTCATTGCCGTTCCACTCGCAGTGGCAGGCTTTGTCAACCCGTTTATTGCGGCACTCTCCATGTCTCTCTCGTCACTTGTGGTCGTCGGGAATTCCATGCGGATCAAAATATTAAAATTTAAAGGTAAATCATGAGTGATACTATAGTTATTTTAATGATAGGTGTCTCCACTTTTCTCGGTGCACTGGGTCTCATTGCCCTGCTCTGGGGTGTCAAGACCGGACAATTCGACGACCAGTCCAAATTCATCGATGCGGCACGTTTTGACGGGGAAGAGGAGTTAAGAGATGCTGTCATGATGGAAGAGAAAAAAAAGGTACAGAAGCAGAAGGCGGAAAAGAAAAAACGTGAGGCAGAAAAGAAAAAGCATTATATGCCGGCGGACTGAATGTTGAATGTTGAATGTTGAATGTTGAATGTTGAATGTTGAATGTTGAATGTTGAATGTTGAATGTTGAATGTTGAATAATTTTGCATCTCTTTTCTTTAATTCGCATGTTTTTTAAGACTGAATCTTCATATTTAATTCCTATTTTCTGATTGCTATGTTATTATATGAATAAATATCAACGGAAGACCAACAAGGAAACAA
Organism: Sulfurovum sp.; assembly: GCA_027071315.1. Classification (GTDB taxonomy): domain Bacteria; phylum Campylobacterota; class Campylobacteria; order Campylobacterales; family Sulfurovaceae; genus Sulfurovum. The sequence continues at coordinate 36,515 of JALSUP010000042.1, read as the reverse complement.
AATATGATCAGAAAACTATTACTCAGTACACTCTTACTGTCAGGATTACTTCACGCAGAGAGCAGTATCGGGCTTGACATCAACAGTAACGATGTTGAACTGCTTGGCGCATACAATTTCAACTCCACTATCGGCTATACGGGCGGGACATCTTACCTCATTGATGCCACGTACCTTCATAATGAGACCGATGACCTTTTTACCCTGGGTCTCAGTGGAGAAAATTCTCTTGAATCTGCACCGGGGCTTATTTTCGGTTTCGGATTCAAAGCGGCATTTTCTGAAGACTTTATGGCTTTTCCTCTCCTTGGAAAAATCAAGTACATCTTGCCTTTTGACTCTGACATCCCGACTACGCTGCTTTTGGCAAGTTTTGCCTATGCCCCTTCCGTACTCACATTCTCAGACGGTGACAGTTATTCTGAATTCAGAACAGAAGCAGACATGGAAGTCATTTCCAATATTCACGTTTTTGCCGGATACAGATATATTGACACCAATTATGAGAGCTATGACTATACACTGAGTGATAACTGGTATGGCGGATTGAAGCTAAGCTTTTAGACTGGCACAAAAAAACTGGCATACAAGAAAGGAAATACATTGGAAAATCGTAAAATCTTAGTCACCGGCGGCGCCGGCTATATCGGTTCACATACCATTGTACAGCTTGTAGATGCGGGCTATGAAGTCGTCATTTTTGACAACTTCTGCAATGCTTCACGCGAAGCGGTCAAAAGAGTGGAAGAGATCATTGGGCAGACACTCACCACTGTTGAAGGTGATGTCCGTAACAGAGATGACCTTCATGCAGTCTTTAAGGCTCACAAGATCGATGCCGTCATCCATTTTGCCGGACTCAAAGCAGTCGGAGAGTCAGTGGAAAAACCATTGAAGTATTACGACAACAATGTCAACGGTACAGCTGTACTTTGTGAAGTCATGGCAGCACATGGCTGCAAAAGTATTGTGTTTTCTTCTTCCGCAACTGTTTACGGCGATCCGCACACGACACCTATTTTGGAAAATTTTCCTCTCTCTGCGACCAACCCCTACGGCAGGTCAAAACTTTTTGTTGAAGAGATACTGAGAGACCTTTACATTTCCGATACTGAATGGAAGATCGTACTGCTGCGTTACTTTAACCCCGTCGGAGCCCACCCTTCCGGGACGATCGGGGAAGACCCTAACGGCATCCCCAACAACCTCATGCCTTACATTGCACAGACAGCCGTAGGCAAACTTGAATGCCTGGGAGTTTTCGGTGATGACTACGATACCCATGACGGCACAGGGGTACGTGACTACATCCATGTCATGGACCTTGCTGACGGGCATGTCAAAGCACTTAACAAGATCAATGATTTTACGGAAGTCATGACCGTCAACCTTGGTACAGGCACAGGCTATTCCGTACTCGATATGGTCAAAGCATTTGAAAAAGCTTCAGGCAAAAAAGTACCCTACCGTATCGCACCCAGACGTGCCGGAGACATTGCCAAATGTTATGCAGACCCTGCCTACGCAAAAGAGATACTGGGCTGGGAAGCCCGGAAAGGCATTGATGAAATGTGTGAAGATTCCTGGCGATGGCAATCTGCCAATCCAAACGGATACACGGTTTAAACATCCGTTTTAAAATCAGAAATACAACAGCTCCTTAATACCTTTTGGTTATAATGTCTAAAACATTATAAGGGGCGGCAATGGCAATACCATCTTCCATTTTCAGGGAATACGATATCAGAGGTATCTACAAAAAAGAGCTTAATGAACAGTCGGTGAAACTCATCGGTTACTATCTGGGTCAAAAGATCGGTGCAGGGAATGTTGTCTCTATTGGCTATGATGCACGTTCGCACTCCCCCATTCTAAGAGACTACCTCACTTCAGGACTCAATGCTGCTGGCTGTAAAGTCCTGGACATGGGTATGGTCGCTACGCCGGTCAACTATTTTTCAAACTATATTGACTTCGATGGCCAGACGACGACTGCATCCGTCATGATCACCGGTTCCCATAACCCTTCCGAATACAACGGTTTTAAAATGACGCTGAATCAAAGTCCCTTCTTCGGGTCTGATATTTATGCCTTGGGGGACGAGATCATTGCCAACCAGGACAAAGTGATCGCTGATAATACCGACAAAACAGATATTGATGTGAAAACACCCTATATCAACTACATGGTCGAACAGTTTTCACACCTTAGGGATTTTCCTCAAAAGATCATTATTGATGCAGGTAACGGTGTTGCCGATACTGTCATTACAGATATTTTCAAAGCATTGAATTTTAACTACACGGGTCTCTATCTTGAACCGGACGGGACTTTCCCCAATCACCACCCTGACCCTTCGGTAGAAAAGAACCTGGCAGATGTCAAAGCGCTGCTTGAAAAAGAAGGCGATATTGCCTTTGCGTACGACGGTGATGCCGACCGTATTGCTGTCCTGACACACAAGCACAACATCAAGGGCGACCAGATGGCTCTGCTTTATGCGCTCAAGATGGAAAATCCGACGGTCATCGGTGAAGTGAAATGTTCACAAGTTATGTACGATGAACTTGAACGCCGCGGTGCGACAGCCATTATGTACAAAACGGGACACTCCAACTTAAAAGTCAAAATGAAAGAGACCCATGCAGACCTTGCCTGTGAAGTCTCCGGACATATCTTTTTCAAACACCGCTATTTTGGTTATGACGATGCTATTTATGCCACACTCAGAATGCTTGAACTCATCCATGATGGTATTGACCTCGATGCGGAAATAGAAGCACTGCCGACTGTTTACTCTACAGAAGAGCTTAAAGTGGAGACCACAGAAGAGGAAAAGTTTGCTATTATCGACAAAGTTAAAGCACTTCTCAAAAATCCTCCAAGTGATTTCCCCGTCATTCAAAACATCATTGATGTCGACGGTGTACGCATTAACTTTGAAAAGGGCTGGGGACTGGTACGTGCTTCCAACACCACCCCTGTCCTTGTGACCCGTTTTGAATCAACAGATGAGGCATTGGCCAAAACATATGAAGAGAAGGTCAATGCACTTATTGCAGAGGCAAAGGCTTCTCTATGATCAACACACTCTACTGCAAAGATGAAAACAAAGGTATACAGAAGCAGGCATTTGATGCCATCTGTAAAGAACAGGAAAGCATTGGCTATTATGGACTTCCAGAACAGGACATTGACCCCATTCTTGCGTATGTCAACACCATTCCTGAAAGCGTAGAGACCATCGCCGTCATCGGTATTGGCGGAAGTTCTCTGGGAGCCAAAGCAGTCTATGAGTTTATTAAACCTGTCAGAACACTCAAAAGGAAACTCTGCTTTTTCGAAAGTACGGACCCTATCAATATTACCAATCTGCTGGATACATTTGATATCAAAAAAACGCATTTTCTTGTCATATCAAAATCAGGTACAACGGTAGAAACCTTCTCCGTTTACAAATATATCTATGCCATGCAGAGCGATGCCACTTCCTACACTTTCATTACCGACCCGGGTTCTCCTCTGGAAAAATATGCCCGGTCCATCAACGCTTCAGTACTGCATCTCCCCGACAATGTAGGCGGAAGATTTTCTGTACTCTCTTCGGTGGGACTCGTACCCCTGGCACTTTGCGGTATTGACATTGCGCAGCTTTTACTGGGGTCAAAAAGTATCAAGAAGAGCTTTTTCAATGATGGGTATATGAAAGACACCCTGCTTCGTAAAGCCTACTTTTATGCGAAACATCATGCTCAGTACCACATCAACTGTATCTTTGCCTACTCGGAATCACTCAAATATTTTTGCGAATGGTATGTGCAACTCTGGGGAGAGAGTCTGGGTAAACACCAACGGCACTCAGCCTTTAATGTCGGTTTGACCCCTGTCGGTCTCATTGGGCCCAAAGACCAGCACTCTTTTCTACAGCTTATTATGGAAGGGACAAGAGACAAGTCCGTCACCTTCATCAAGATAGAAGATTTTTGCCATACAGAGATCATTCCCGACATCACTTTGCCGCATCTGGAGTCCCTGGACAGTCTCAATAAACTGCCTTTCTCAAAACTCATTAACATGCAATGCGACTCTGCACTTGAAGCGCTGCTGGAGCAGGGAGATATCCCGCTTGACAGTATCAGCATCGGAACCATTGATGAAAAAAATATCGGTATGCTTATTTTCTACTATGAGCTTCTTACCTCTCTTGTCGGAGAACTTATCGATGTCAACACTTATGACCAGCCGGGCGTTGAAGCCGGAAAGATCATTCTGAAAAAGAAATTGAGTCAGCAAAAACGTTAGGGCACCTCTAATAAGTTTTTGCTATAATCCTACACTAAATTAAATCATAAAAGAGAGTATCCCCATGATCAAAAAATGTCTTTTCCCTGCTGCCGGTTACGGTACCAGATTCCTGCCTGCCACCAAAGCCACTCCAAAAGAGATGCTGCCAATCCTCACGAAACCTCTCATTCAGTATGGAGTAGAAGAAGCTGTACAGGCCGATATTCATACTATGGCCATTATTACCGGGCGTGGTAAACGTGCCATAGAAGACCATTTTGACATCTCTTACGAACTTGAACACCAGATCAAAGGGGGTTCAAAAGAGACCCTTCTCACAGAGATCCGTTCACTCATTACCCAATGTACTTTCTCTTACACAAGACAGGTCGAAATGAAAGGTCTGGGGCATGCCATTCTCACAGGGGAAACACTCATCGGTGATGAACCTTTTGCTGTCCTGCTTGCCGATGACCTTTGTAACCATGAGGGAGACAGTGTCTTAAAGCAAATGATCTCTGTCTACAACAAATACCAGTGTTCTGTGGTTGCCATTGAAGAAGTCCCTCTGGAAGAGACGAACAAGTACGGTGTCATTGCAGGTAATCTCGTAGACGGTACAGACGATACATACAGGGTCACAGACATGGTCGAAAAGCCTGACCCGAAAGATGCACCGACCAACATGGCGATTATCGGCCGTTACATCCTGACTCCGGACATTTTTGATATTTTAAGAGAGACCAAGCCGGGTAAAGGCGGAGAGATCCAAATTACCGATGCCCTGCTTGAACAGGCAAAACAGGGAAATGTCATTGCCTATAAATTCAAGGGTAAACGTTTTGACTGCGGATCTGTGGATGGTTTTGTGGAAGCTACGAATTATTTTTATGGTAAAATGTAACAATAATATATCTTGAAAAGAAGGAGTGCCGAGACAATGATCGATATCAATAAGGTAAAAGATGAAATCGTCTCTTTACTGCTCCCTCTCAACCCGGACAAGATCATACTTTTTGGCTCATATGCTTATGGCAAACCAGATAATGAAAGCGATATTGACCTTTTTTTACTCAAGGATGATCTGCAAGTAGAAAATATAAAAACATACAAATTGGAATTACAAAAAAAACTTTTTGTAATTCAAAAAAAGTATTTGTTGGGTATTGACCTCTTTGTAGACAGCACTTCACGGATGCAAGACAGAATCAAAAATGTCAATGACCAGTTTTATGATGACATATTGACCAAAGGGAAAATTCTATATGCCAAATAAAAGGGGAAACATTTTGACTGCGGTTCGTTCGAAGGCTTTGTAGATATGACGATCTATTTTTATAATAAAGGAAAGAACTAATGGCAGCACAAAAAGTAGCACTGATCACAGGCATCACAGGACAGGACGGTTCTTACTTAGCGGAGTTCCTCTTAAAAAAAGGATACATTGTCCACGGTATCAAAAGAAGAGCTTCTCTTTTCAACACAGACCGTATTGATCACCTTTATGAAGATCCGCATGTTGAGAACCGTCACCTCATTCTTCATTACGGTGAAATGACAGACTCCATGAACCTCACCCGTATCATCCAGGAGACACAACCTGACGAGATCTACAACCTCGCTGCCATGTCTCATGTGGCTGTCTCTTTTGAAACTCCGGAATATGTCGCCAATGCCGACGGTACGGGAACACTACGCATTTTGGAAGCGGTACGTTTTTTGGGTCTGACTGAAAAGACACGTATCTATCAGGCATCAACTTCTGAACTCTACGGAAAAGTACAGGAAGTCCCACAGACAGAGACCACACCTTTCTACCCGCGTTCTCCCTACGCCGTAGCCAAAATGTACGCTTACTGGATCACTGTGAACTACAGAGAAGCCTACGATATGTTCGCCTGTAACGGTATCTTGTTCAACCATGAGTCTCCGGTTCGTGGTGAGACTTTTGTAACCAGAAAGATCACCCGTGCAGCATCTAAAATAGCACTTGGTCTTCAAGACAAACTTTTCCTGGGTAACCTGAACGCTAAACGTGACTGGGGGCATGCCAAAGACTATGTCAGAATGATGTGGCTTATTCTCCAGGCAGACGAACCGGAAGACTGGGTCATCGCTACAGGTGTGACCACTACTGTACGTGACTTTGTCAGAATGGCATTTGCCTACGCAGGCATCGAGCTTGAATTCAAAGGTGAAGGGGTCGATGAAGTTGGTATCATCAAATCCATCGATCAAGATCGATACAATCAAGTCATTAAAAATTCAACATTCAACATTCAACATTGCATCGGCTCGACAGTTGTCGAAGTTGATGCCCGTTATTTCCGCCCAACAGAAGTTGACCTTCTCATTGGTGATCCGACTAAAGCAGAGAGTAAGTTGGGATGGACAAGAGAACATAAACTTGAAGACCTTGTCAACGATATGATGAAGTCAGACCTGAAGTTGATGACCAAAGACCAGTATTTGAAAGATGGCGGATATAAGACAATGAACTATTTCGAATAGTTCATTGTCAATGTTTAATGCTTAATGTTGAATGCGAAGGATAAAAATGAATAACAACGTAAAGATGCAAAAATCCTCAAAGATTTTTGTCGCTGGCGGAACGGGTCTCGTTGGCTCTGCTATTATTGAAAACTTGTTAAATAAAGGCTACACAAACATCGTAGCAAACTATCATACAAGAGTTCCAAACAATTCAACATTCAACATTCAACATTAAATACGAACTCAGTTAAGTACGTCAAACTCGATCTCTTAGACTCAACAGCCACAGAAGACTTTTTTAAATCTGAGGTTCCCGAGTTCGTATTTTTGGCTGCTGCTAAAGTAGGCGGCATCGTTGCCAACAACACTTACAGAGCAGACTTCATTTACGAAAACCTGCAGATCCAGAACAATATCATCCACCAGAGTTACAAACATGATGTCAAGAAGCTGATGTTTCTGGGTTCCACCTGCATCTACCCTAAAAACGCACCACAGCCTATGCCGGAGGACTGTCTACTGACAGACACCCTGGAATACACCAACGAGCCTTACGCCATCGCCAAGATCGCCGGCATCAAGATGTGCGAGTCTTACAACCTTCAGCACGGTACCAACTACATCTCAGTCATGCCCACCAACCTCTACGGTCCCAACGACAACTTCGACCTTGAGAAGTCACATGTATTGCCTGCGCTTATCAGAAAGATACACTTAGGCAAAGCTCTGGAAGAAAACAACTGGGATGCCATCAGAGCAGATCTCAATAAATTTTCCATAGAAGGTATAAATGGAAATGCATCAGAAGATGAAATACTAAACATACTTGAAAAGTATGGTATCAAAAAACAATTCAACATTCAACATTCAACATTCAACATTTCCATAGAGATTTGGGGCAGTGGCAAGCCACGCCGTGAATTTCTATGGAGTCACGATATGGCTGATGCCTGCGTATTCCTCATGGAGAACAGAAACTTTGAAGACACTTATGATCCAGATGCTAAAGAAATAAGAAATACACACATCAACATTGGTACAGGTGTAGATGTATCTATAAAAGAGTTAGCAGAAACGATCAAAAAGATAGTAGGTTACCGTGGACAGCTTATTTTTAATACAGAAAAACCAGATGGCACAATGATCAAACTCACAGATCCTTCCAAATTAAATGCATTAGGGTGGAAACACTCTGTAGAGTTAGAAGAAGGTATTGAAACAGTGTATCGTTGGTATTTGGAGAATGAAGTTAAATAATTAAATATTCAGCATTCAAAATTCATATTACTTCATAGTCTGAAATGGCAGCACCACATTGGTCTTCAGGAGAGCATTGAGAAAATGTATGCCTGGTATACGTAATTATCAAACTAAGTAAAGTCTCTTACAGCATAAAGGCCCCTAGCGGAAAGACAGCTTGAATGAGTGTTTAATCACATTAAAGAAGCATAATAGCTAATAGCTAATAACAATTTTGCTATAATGCACCTGAAAAAATATTGATCTATATGATTCAAAATTCAAAATTCAAAATTCAAAATTCAAAATTTTGAAAAAGGTTAAACTTGTTTTCATTTCTAAAAGCCATTCTACAAAACAAAAGATTGCTGGTAGAACTCACAAAAAATGATTTCAAGCAAAAGTATGTTGGAAATATGCTTGGTGTTTTCTGGGCTTTCATACAACCTACAGCGATGATTGCCATTTTTTGGTTTGTTTTTCAGGTCGGGTTCAAGTCACAACCAGTTGACAACTTTCCATTCATCTTATGGCTGGTAGTGGGTATGCTCCCATGGTTCTACTTTGCAGAAGGTTTTGCTACTGGTACTAACAGTATTATAGCAAACTCTTTTCTTGTTAAAAAAGTAGTGTTTCGAGTAAGTCTCTTACCTCTCATTCCTTTACTTTCAGCTATTACCACCCATATTTTCTTCATCTTCTTGATGTTTGGAATGTTTCTGTATTATGGTTATACCCCTGAAGTCTATTGGCTGCAAATTGTCTACTACCTTTTTGCCACTACTGTCCTGCTCATCGGTCTCTCATGGATCACTTCTTCAGTCGTAGTCTTCTTCAAGGACATCGGTCAACTCGTTAGCATCGTCATACAGTTTGGTTTCTGGCTCACCCCTGTTTTTTGGAATATCTCCACCATACCAGAAAAGTACCACTGGATCATCAAGCTTAATCCTATGGTTTACATCATAGAAGGTTACAGAAACTCTATGATCTACCACAAATGGTTCTGGGAAGACATGACGATGACACTCTACTTTTGGACAGTCACCGCTATAATCTTTGTGATTGGCGGCTTGACCTTTAAAAAACTCAGACCTCATTTTGCGGATGTACTTTGATGTATTCCGTATTCCGTGCTCTGAGTTCCGAAGGTAGGTGCAGATGAAGTGTGAGAGACTGGATGTTTGGAAAAAAGCAGCACGTTTGTCGTCAGATGTCTATAAAAATTTTGCTGAATGCAAAGATTTTGGCTTTAAAGACCAGATCACACGTTCAGGATTGTCCATACCAAGTAATATAGCTGAAGGTATGGAAAAAGCATCCATCAAAGATCAAATCCGTTTTTTAGACATAGCTAAAGGCTCAACCGCAGAGTTTGCTACGCAGACATATATTGCAATGGATATTCAATATGTAGAGAAAACCATAGGTAAAGAATGGATAGATAAAGCTGACCATCTCATCGCAATGATCACAAAACTGCAACAGTCATTAAGAAAGAAACTAAATGCCAAATAAAAACAACACACAGCCTTCTCGGAACTCAGAACCCAGAACCCAGAACCCTGAACCCGGAACCCGGACCCCGGACCCCGCCATTAAGGTTTCCCACCTTACCAAGATATATCATCTCTACGACAAGCCGCAAGACCGTCTAAAAGAAGCTCTAAACCCTTTTAAAAAGTCTTACCACCATGACTTCTATGCTATGAATGATGTTTCATTCGAGATCAAAAAAGGCGAGACAGTTGGTATTGTCGGAAAAAATGGTGCCGGGAAGTCAACACTGTTAAAGATGATCACTGGTGTTTTAACACCGACAAGTGGAAGTATTGAGATACATGGAAAGATCGCGTCTATTTTGGAACTTGGTGCAGGGTTCAACCCGGAAATGACCGGCCTTGAAAATATTTATCTTTATGGCACTTTGACGGGGTTCAGCAAAGAAGAGATAGATCAAAAAAAAGATGCCATTGCAGCATTTGCAGACATTGGTGACTTTCTGTATCAACCTATAAAAGGCTATTCAAGCGGTATGCTTGCGCGTCTTGCTTTTGCTTCTGCTATTAATATAGATGCAGATATCTTAATAGTCGACGAGGCTCTCTCTGTAGGTGACATGGTTTTTCAGGCTAAATGTATGGCTAAAATGACATCTCTCATGGAACAGGGTGTAACGGTTCTGTTTGTCAGTCACGACACCCATTCCGTCAAAACACTCTGTAATCAGGCAGTATTCATAGACAAAGGGAAGCTTATAGACTTTGGTGATGTTGGCAGCGTGACAGACCAATACATAGAGATGAACCATTGTGCTGTGGCAGAAAACCTCAAAGAGTTGGAAATGCAAGAGACTCTGGAGACAGACTCTAGCATGGACGATTTCACCAATGATGCCATTCCCGTGGTTGTCGCACTAACCGACGCTATTGTCCCTACCGATATCATGCAGCGTTATGGAGATGAACGGGCACAGATCTTAGATGTAGCTATCTTAGATGAAACATTCGCAAGAACAAAAGAACTTATCTCAAAGAAACGTTATTATTTACAGATGTCTATCCTGTTTAAAGAGTCACTTCCTACCTTTGTTATTGCTGGTGCACTCTCCAGTCTCGATGGAGTACAGCAACTTGCCTGGATAAGTACACAAGACGATGTCATGCTGCCAAGTGTGCAGGAAAGCGAGATTTATGTTTCTACTATTGCCATTGACATCCCTATAAAAGCAGGGGTTTACAATATAGGTGTAGCTATAGAACTCCCAACTATTCATAATCAGCAACATCAATTTCTAGATGTCATTAAAAATGTAGAAACAGTGAATATTAATTTTAAAAACCCTGAAAAACAGTTTTATTCAACTTTTTATACACAGGGGCAATATTATCTACAAAAGATAAATGCATGACAGCGTTTTATAAACTGGTAGATTTTATGATAAAGGGAGATGAAAGAGGTTCTCTTATTGCTATAGAACAAGGCTATAATGCTCCCTTTGAGATAAAAAGAGTTTACTATATTTTTGACACTAAAAAAGGTGTTGAAAGAGGATTCCATGCTCATAAAAACCTTAAACAGATTGCTATAGCTGTAAAAGGAAGTTGTACATTTGTATTGGATAACGGTAAAAAAAGAGAAGAACTCACATTAAATACTCCAACAAAAGGACTTTTGATAGAAGGTTTGATTTGGAGAGAAATGAAAGACTTTAGTTCTGATTGTGTATTGGTCGTTTTGGCAAGTGAACACTATGATGAATGTGATTATATTAGAGAGTATGATAAATTTTTGGAAGCACTTCATAATGATAATTCATGGTAAAAATATAGTATTGAAAACAGTTGAGGTTTATGATGCAGAATTTATTTTCACAATGAGAAAAAACCAAGATAGAACTAAATACCTTTCACAGATCACTGGCACAGTGGAATCTCAAAAAGAATGGATTAGCAATTATAAACAAAGAGAAAAAGATAAGAAAGAATTCTATTTTCTAATAGAGTCAAAAGGCAAAGAAAAACTTGGACTTGTAAGAATATATGATTTTCAAGAGGACTCTTTTTCATGGGGAAGTTGGCTTATAAAAGAAGATGCTCCAAAAACTACAGCTATAGAATCTGCATTGCAAATATATGAATTTGGTTTTTATAAATTAGGATTTGAAAAATCTCATTTTGATGTGCGAAAAGAAAATGATAAAGTTATAGCTTTTCATAAGAGATTTGGAGCAAAAGTAGTAAATGAAAGTGAACTAGACTATTTTTTTACTTTTGAAAAAAGCGACTATGAGATAACAAAAGAAAAATACAAAAGGTACTTGTAAAATGATTCCATTTTTAGATTTAAAAAACATCAATGCTCAATACAGAGATGAACTTATAGAAGCCTGTACAAAAGTCATTGATAGTGGCTGGTATGTTCAAGGTAAGGAGTGTCATGCCTTTGAAAAAGAGTTTGCTCAGTATTGTGGTACCAAACATGCCATAGGTGTCGCTAACGGTTTGGATGCCTTGACATTGATAATCAGAGCCTATAAAGAGATGGGTGTCATGAAAGATGGTGATGAAGTCATCGTGCCGTCCAATACCTACATCGCTTCCATACTTGCTATCAGTGAGAACAACTTAGTCCCTATACTTGTTGAACCAGACATCAACACTTATTTACTTGATCCTAAAAAAGTAGAAGAAAAGATCACCTCAAAAACAAAAGCAATTATGCCAGTTCATTTGTATGGACAAACATGCGAGATGGACGACATAAATGCTATTGCAAAAAAGTATAGTCTCAAAGTCATTGAGGACTCTGCTCAGTCACATGGTGCTTATTTTAACGAGAAACGAAGTGGGAACCTAGGTGATGCAAGTGGTTTTAGTTTTTACCCCGGTAAAAATTTAGGAGCATTAGGTGATGCTGGAGCGGTGACTACTAACGATCATGAATTGGCAACAACCATCAAAGCTTTAGCCAACTATGGAAGTCATAAAAAGTATCAAAACCTTTACAAGGGTGTCAACAGTAGACTCGACGAGATGCAAGCTGCAATGTTACGAGTAAAATTAAGACATTTGGACAAAGAGACTGAACACAGAAGAGAAATCGCAGCCTATTATCTAGAAAATATCAAAAACCCAGACATAACCCTCCCAATTCAAAATTCAAAATTCAAAATTCAAAATTACAAAAACCACGTCTGGCATGTTTTTGTCATAAGAACTTCAAAACGAGACGCACTACAAAAGTATTTACTAGAAAACGGTGTGCAATCACTCATCCATTACCCTATACCTCCACATAAGCAAGAAGCCTATAAAGAGTGGGCTGATGAAAGCTACCCTATTTCTGAACAAATTCATGCTGAAGTTTTGAGTTTGCCGATTAGTGGGATTCAAAAACAAGAAGATACAATACATATTGTGAAACTTGTTAATAGTTGGAATAAACAATGAACCAAACACCGCTCGTAAGCATCTGTATGCTCTGCTATAACCATGAAAAGTTTGTTGCAGAGTCCATAGAGAGCATACTCTCTCAAAGTTATGAAAACTGGGAACTTATCATTGTCGATAATGCTTCCACTGACAGTTCAGCCAGCATCATAGACTCGTACGCTAAAAATGACTCACGCATTACATTTCTACCCCAAGAGACCAATGCTTTTGTTTCAGTAGGGATTAACATTGCGATGAAGCAAATCAAAGGTGAGTACCTTGCTATACTTTCTGCAGATGATAATTTTGTACCCACAAAACTAGAAGAGCAGCTTGGATTTATGCAGACAGAAGCACTTGATCTCTCTTTTACATGGATCAATGCCATAGACAGCCATTCTAAAACAAGTGCACCAGATGTACAAAAATGGTTTAACAAACCTGATGCGATCACACTGACCGATATAGTACGCTATTACTTCAAGATGGTGAATGTCACATGCGCCCCAACGGTTATGCTAAAGACTTCGTTACTGCCAACTACTTTTATGCATGACCATCGTCTTTTGCAGACACAAGACATGGAGTATTGGCTACGGTTGTTTAAACAAACAGATAAAGTGGCGATTTTACAAAAAGAATTGACAAATTATCGTGTGCTTGAAGATGGGGGAAATCTCAGTTCAAACAGGAGCCCAGAAAAAGTTAACAGAACAAATTTTGAGATGATACAGCTATGGGAAGAGCTTTTTACACTGGACAACACATTACTTTCCAAAGTCTTCAAAACTGAAATTACCGAAGAAAATAAGTATTTTATTATTTATGAACATCTCAAAACTGAAAAAATCGACGTTTGGCAGTATGCGATGCTTGTGCAGATGTATCATACGTTGGGGGCTGAGTGTGATGTCAATTCTCCACTATTTAAACTCTTTTTTGAAGAATATGGGAAATTCTCACTGGTATCTGAAACTTTTCTTTTTGAAAAGAATGAAAGTATCGCTTGGCTTGAACAACAACTTAAAAACCATAAAAAAGCACTCGAGGCAAAAGAAGAAGGCATCGCCTACCTTGAAAATAAAATACGACATATGGAACAGGAAATACGAAGTAAAGATGAAGCACTTGACTCATATAAATTATTAGTTCAAAAGGCTGATGAAGAGCTCTTAAGGTTGGAAAATGGGCAAAACCCTTACATTGCACACCTAGAGCATGAAGTGACCTGTAAACGATCTCTACGACGATGTGTCAAAAAAGTAATTAAAAAAGTATTAGGACAGAGCACTATAGATACAATAAAAAGACTATTGGGGAGAACAAAATAGATGTTTACACTTTCTATAGTACTCAATCTTCATAGAGAAGGTGACCTGGCCGCCAAAACCATCGACAACCTAAAAAATATTTTAGCAGAACCTCATAAGTGGGAAACTGTGGAAGTCATAGCTGTTTTGGATAATCCAGATGCCCTAACAAAAAAGATTGTTCAGGAACATAGTCCTCTATTTTCAAAAGTAGAAGAAGTAAACTACAGAGATCTTGGAGATTCCAGAAATCATGGTGTCGATGCCTCTACCAATGAATTCATCGTTTTTGCGGATGGAGATGATTACTGTAGTCACAATATGCTGCAGGCACTTTATACCATGTTTTATACTCATTACAGTAGCGATAAACTATCTCAGCTTTATTTAGACGAGATATTGGAAAAAGATCATATCGTCGTTGTCCCTAAGTATTATATTGAATTCCCAGTCCTAGTTCAAGCGCACTATTATGACTCTAATGACACCATCATAAAAAACAATCGTTTTACACATTGTTATATAAGTAGAATATCAACACACAAAAGTTTATTGACAAAAAATAGAATTAGAAAAAATACTCCCCCCTATGGATATGAAGACTGGGATCTAAATAATCGTCTACTAAACCTTGGAGTTAAATATAAAACTGCACAATTCAAAATTTACTACCGGAAAGGTTATAATGATGATTCTTTACTTACGAAACAGATTGAAACAAAATCTATTGTTCGAAATTCACCTATTTACAATTCTATATTAGACACATCCACGCAATCTACTGATGGTACAGTGGCAGACTTTCATAAACCTATTTTTATCAAAAATAAACTAAAGTCAAAGTGTTTAAATAAAATTTATAAAGATACAATTTTTAATGATGATCAAACGTTTTTAGAAAATTATGATGAGGAGTTTGATTATCACAATGATATAGCAACCTGGAATATCGAATCTCTTACAAACTCCCTGACTCCTCAATCAATAGTTTATGACAAGCTTTTATCTTTCCTAAAAAATAAAGAAATAATTTATATTGGGCCGTGGGTTAATCTTGGTGGAGCGGATAAGGTCACTATAGAATATATTAAATCAATTACAGACATATATAATGCAGGACTTATAACAACGCTTAATACAGGAAGCAGAATTGATAGGATTACTATTCCTGCGTTTGATATGTTGTCTTCTTCCCAACATTGGAATACTATACCCCTTGAAGATCAGCTACACATACTTATAAAGGCTTTGATAAATAGTGATATTAAAATTATTCATATTGTGAATTCAAATCTGGCACTTCAAATAATAAAATATTACAGTAGTACTCTAAAAGAGTTTAATAAAAAAATAATCGTTTCCCTATTTACTCCTGATTATGACTGGACAAATAAACAATACCATGGTTACCCAGTGATGTATCCTGAAATTTTTGAAAATGCAGACATGGTGCTTTCTGACAACAACTACTGGTATACATATTTTAAAACGATCAATCAAGATCGTGACTTTAAGTTTAAAAAACTGGCCAGTCCCACAGATGAAATAGAAATGAAGTTTTTACCCAAAGAAAAACCTTCAAAAAAGATACTCTGGGCTTCTCGCATTTGTAATCAGAAGTTGTTTGATGTGTTTGAGACTATTGTCCATGCGCTTCCTCAGTATCAGTTTGTTATCTATGGTGGTCAACCTGAAGAGGAGAACAATAAAGAGATCTTAAAAAGACTGCTGACTCAAACTAATGTTGAGTTTCGTGGTGAGTATCAGCATATAGATGAGCTCAACTTAAATGAATTTGACCTTTATCTGTTTACCTCTTTATTTGAGGGGATTCCTACAATCATCTTAGACATGGCTATGTTAGGCATACCCATTGTAAGTGCCGAGGTCGGAGGTATATCTGAAGTGTTAGGAAAAGAGTACCCTTTACTGGTGAAAGAGCCACAAAACGCAGAAGCATATATTGAGAAGATCAACTATTTTTATAAGCATAACAAAAACATGCATGACTATATGATAAAGATTCATGACTATATTGCAGAACATCATAATGAACATACATTCCAAAAAGAGTATAGAGATGTGATTGAAGGGGTGTTAGATGGTCATCGGTAGAGGAATGCTTGCAAATGCTTTTAAAGCGTATCAAGACAATGATGAAGTCATTATCTTTGCCAGTGGGGTTTCAAATTCTCAAGAAAAAGAGATGAAGGAATTTGACCGAGAGCTAAAACTCATACAATCAACGCTCTCTCAAAACCCCGATAAATTATTTGTTTACTTCAGTACCTGCAGCATGTACGACCCTCTCTCATCCGAAACCCCCTATGTCAAACACAAGCTCAACATGGAACGATATATAGAAAAACATGCAAAAAACTATCTTATACTTCGTATTTCACAGATACTGGGAAGAAGCAAAAACCAAACTTTGGTAAACTTTTTACTTGACTCAATCATGACAGGTGAAGCCTTTGAGGTGTGGAAGAACAGCAATAGAAACCTGATTTCATTGGAAGATGTACTACAAATAAGTAATAGTTTAATTGAAAATAAAAAATATCATAATAACCTATATCATGTTGCCAATAGTGCGTTCATCACTGTACCAGAGTTAGTAAATATATTTGAAGAAATACTACACAAAAAAGCAAATTGTCATTACCTGGATAAAGGATCTGCCTACAGAGAAATTCCTGAAGACACAACTCTCATTATCGAAGAATTAAACATTGATTTTGACAAAACATATTATTATGATCATCTTCAGAACTTTATAGAAGAAAATAAAGAATCAGATGAATAGCCTATACACACTTTCTATGGTAATCAATTTTCACCGAGAAGGTGCCATTGCTGAAAAAACACTCAAAAATATACATCAACTACTACAGGAGCAACATAACTGGCAAGAGGTCAAAGTGATTGCTGTTCTTGACAATACTGACACATTGACTGAAAACATCATTTATCAATATCAATCACTTTTTAACCAAATAGAAAAAGTAAAATTTAAAGACCTTGCACATGCACGTAATTATGCTGTCAGCCTTGCTGATACAAACTTTATTGTCTGTGCCGATGGTGATGACTATGTAACGCATAATGCATTGCAGGCTCTCTATGAGACTTTTTATAACCATTACAACGCATTGCCACACAGTAGCAAAAATTTTAGTCTGTTAGAAGAAAACGATCATATAGCCGTCTTCCCCTCCCATGTCATTGGGTTTCCTTCACCTTTTCAGGTGAAATATACCGACTCTAATGAAATGCTGATTCAAAACATACGTTTTTCCCATTGTTACAACAGTAGAATTGCCATAGCTAAAGACCTCTTTTTAAAATATAAACTACGTGAAAATACTGCGCCATACGGCTATGAAGACTGGGACTTGAATAACCGCCTGCTTGCCAACGGTGTACAATTTAAAATCGCTGACTATCGGTTTTATTACAGGGGAAACAATGATGATTCGTTACTGGCCAACCAGGTTAAACAAAAACACATTGTACGGAATTCTGAAATATATTCAAACGACATGGCCAACAATAGCATAACTGAAACTTCTGAACAGAAGTCAACCATAACAGAAAATAACGAAGGATACATAAAAAGATTTTTCTCCTATGTAAAACAATACTATCGTTCTTTCAGTCGTACCAAAAAACATCCTACAGCAGATCCTTTCTATGCTGATAGAATATTTTTAACATCCTATCATGAAGAGATCTATGAAACAGATGTCATTCCCACCTTTGATACCGGAATATTCAGGCTTGAATATACAGTACAGTCGAAAGTATATAATGCACTGATTCTATTTTTACAGGGAAAAAAGAAAATTGCCTTTCTCTCTTCTGGAGAAGATGAGAGAAAAGTAATAGTCACGGATACCGTAGATAAAACAAATGAAATAGCTACCCTCGAAAATAAATTGTTACTTTCCCCTATATGGTTTTTGATAAATGAAGAAAATCAAATGCATATTATTGTAAAAGCCATTATCAACAGTTCAGTCAAGACTGTCTATACCAATATTGAGAGTGTACTTAAAAGCCAACAATATTACCATGCCGTCTATACTCAACATCATGTGTCATTTACGTTTGTCGAATGAAAATAAAGATATAATCATATTTAACAATTACATCTATTGGACACGAAACCATGAACAAGAAACCTACTGTAGGCATTATTACCAGAACAAAAAACAGATCTGTATTACTGCGTCGCGCTATTGAGAGTGTTACCAACCAAACATACCCGCACTGGAAACTGGTGATTGTCAATGATGGAGGAGAAAGGGAAAGTGTAGATGCGCTTGTATCGCTCCATCCTGAATATGCAGACCAGATAACAGTCATACACAACCCAAGTTCCGTCGGTATGGAAGCAGCCAGTAATATTGGGCTGAAAACACTCGACACTGACCATGCTGTAATACATGATGATGACGACTCCTGGGCAGTAAACTTTCTGGAACAGTCACTCACAACCCTTCACGCTGAACAAAAAAAAATACCCACAATACAGGGAATCGTTTGTTACAGCACCATGGTTGCAGAAACTGTGAAAGATGAGAAGGTAACCATAGACTATACGGAACCCTATAACCACTGGATCAAACCCGGACTGATCTCCCTTGACAGAATGCTGTATGAAAACATGTTTCCTCCTATTTCTTTTCTTTTTTCACTAAAAGTTTGTAAAGAGCTTGGATATTTCAATGAAGCCTTGCCTGTACTGGGAGATTGGGATTTTCATATCAAGTTTCTTCTCAAATACGATATAGCAGTTCTCCCAGAGTTTTTGGCAAACTATCACCATCGTTTTAACGCTACAGGAGTCATGGCCAATACAGTCATTGCAGGGGTCGACAAACATATGCTGTATCGGCAACAACTATTGAACCAATGGCTCAGGGAAGACCTTAACGGGACAGGAACAGGTCTTGGGACGTATATAAATGAACGCGTTCACATGGAATACATATTGCGGCAAATGCCATATTTATCAGAGATCAAGCAAGAGACTTCAGCGATCAAGCAAGAGACTTCAGCGATCAAGCAAGAGACTTCAGCGATCAAGCAAGAGACTTCAGCGCAAATGCAATCTACCATACATCTTCTTGAAAAAAGTGACAGAATCATCCACTTTATAGAAAAGATGAAAAAAACATTAAAAAACCCATTTAAACTTTTTAGTACAAAAAAGGAAACTCCAAATGATTAATCCGTTAAAAGAAGAGCAGGACAATTTAAAAAAAAACATCCTGGAAAGTGATGTAGTCTCATTCGATATCTTTGATACACTTGTTGTCCGAAATGTCATACAGCCTACCGATGTCTTTAAGTGCATTCCTACAGCATATAAACAGCAAACAGATGAAAAACTGAATTTTGATTTTTATAAAGAGCGTCGAGATGCTGAAATGGAAGCGCGAATACGGACAAATGGTAAAGAAGATGTAACATATGATGAAATATATGTTGTGATGGAAGAAAGGTTTGGTCCTGTTGCCAAAGTACTGAAAGTACTTGAACTTGAACTGGAAACAAAGTTTATTGTTCAAAACAAATTTATGTTTGAAGTCTACCAGTATGCCTTAGAGCAGAAGAAACGTATACTTCTTGTCAGCGACATGTACTTGCCTAAAACGTTTTTGGAGTCACTTGTCCAAGAGTGTGGCTACAACGGCTATGAAGACCTCATTGTTTCCTGCGAGCCCATGAAAACAAAACACCATGGAACAATTTACCCCTGGGTAAGAGAAAAATATGGTTTGGAAAGTCTTCAGTGGGCACACGTAGGAGATAATATTCTCTCTGATGTTCAACAGGCAAACAAAAATGGTGTGAAAGGTATCTATTACGCAAAAGTTAGTGAGCGTGCCAAGATTGATGTCATTGATAACATTGAAGAGTCTATTATAAAGGCTATTGAGATCAACCATGAATTTACACAGACTTCCCTTAGCTACTGGGAGAAGTTTTCTACGAAATATGCAGCAAAACTCTATTTTGGCATCACTTACTGGCTGATCCAGGACCTTTTGGAAAAGAAAAAAGATAACATTTATTTTATAGCCCGAGACGGCTACATCATTCATCATGTGTATAATCTGTTTAAGCCCTATATGGAAGAGGCACTTCCTCCCGGTAAGTACCTTTACGCTTCAAGAAGGGGGTACCAGTACCCCGAAATCCCAAATCATCCAGAGAAGGAAGAGGCAATTAAGGTTGTCTTGGGCTGGAACCCTCAATTTGATCAAAAACTACCAATCTATGAAGTCTTTGAAAACTTACAGTTTGACATCAGCAAGTACACTCATCTTATTGAAAAGCAGGGACTTACACCGGAAACCGTTTTATCCTATGAAGACGGTACGTATAAAAAAGCACAAAACCTAATGCTTGACCTCTGGCCAGAAATCGTGGACAAACTCAATCAAGAACGGGAGAATGTCTCTGCCTACCTTCAAGATCAGAGATGCGAGGATTTTGACAGGATTAATGTCTTTGATGTCGGCTGGAGAGGCTCCATACAAAAAGCCATTGCCGGTATACTCAATAAACCGGTATTTGGTTACTATTTCGGTACAAACCAATGGCTTTACCCGGAAGTAGAAGCCCAATCAAATGCTTATGCCGTCAATGCGGGTACTCCTCCTAAAAGAATGGAACATATTAACAAATATCTGATGATCTATGAGCATATTTTTTCCGCTCCCCATGGGTCATTGATCAATTTTAGTAAAAAGAATGGTGAAATTGTACCTAATCTTGAAAATGTCGAGTGTAACGAAAACACTTTTAATGCCCTCACAAGTATGCATAAGACAGCTGATGCCATCATCGGTACCTATTTGCAGTATCTGCCATATATCAAAAATATCGATAAAAACTTTATTCTTCGTGATATTGAAACAATGCTTGAAAAAACAGACATAGAAGATATGATCGGCTTCAGTGAACTTTCCAATACTGTAGGCTTTGGCAACAGCCAGGATGTAAAACCTTATGTGCCTGTTGTCACACTTGATGAATATTTTGATGACCAGGAAACAATAGAACGCCAACTCCCTTTTAACTTATGGCCTAACGCTCTTTTGATCACAGATGGATTCCGTTATTTTTCCAGGGACGAAGTACATAAACTTTATGATGTTAAAAAGGTCATCAAAGAGCACAAAGTAGAAAGTCGTTATGTCATGCATCTTAAAAAAATGGTTAAAAATCATGAATACAAATATTATTCAAAAAAATTATTACAAAAGATGCTACAAAGAACAAAACGAATGGTTAAAGCTTAAATCTTTGATGTCATTAGTAGTATATACCACACCATTTATCTATACCCACCTTATTAATCGAAAAGGGTTTATCGAGGGGATTGCCTATGCTTTAGAGTATTATGTTCCATTATTTTTAATGGTTTTTCTTTTTTCTGATAACTCTTCAGATATTGTCCTGCTTTGTCTGTCATTGACTGCCTTTATGTCAATTTATGAAATTGGATATTTTGAGAACAATGTTATTGCTATCAACTATGAAAAACATCCAACGATTAGACACACTAAATTAGAGCTTCTATATTTAGAAAAAAATCTAAAAAAAATATTTTATATTAGATATTTTATTGCTTTATTCTTAGTCGCAGTTATGTCTTTATTTGAATCAACATGGAATTTTATTGGCCTACTCATTCTGACTAGAATTGTATTTTATTTCTATAATTTAAGATATCGATTTGGATTAGGTAATCGTTTATTATTTGTGTTGTTACGCCTTTTACGTTATGTGACACCCATCTACTTTTTAGGTATAGTTACATTAATGTTTGCTCTTCCTGTAGCAATGGTTAACCTAATCAATAATTATGCTTGGTATAATCGTACAAATATCCATCTCCCTCGATTTTTTGGCACTAAACTTTTTGATGCCTGCATGTATGGACTATTTTATTTTATATTTAAAACGCTAAATTACGATAGTATTGCATCTGTATTTTTATATTTAACAACGATTAAAATCGTATTATTTTTAATCGTTTTAGTGAAGATGAGAGGAAAGAAAAATGTATGATTATATAATAGTCGGTGCCGGTTTTGCAGGGGCAGTATTGGCAGAGCGCATCGCCACACAGCTTGACAAAAAAGTCCTCATCATAGAAAAACGATCCCACATAGGGGGAAACTGTTATGATGAAGTGGACGCATCCGGTGTCATCGTACATACTTATGGTCCGCACCTTTTTCATACTGATAACCAAAAAGTGTATGACTATCTCTCTCAATTCACCTCCTGGCACGAATATGTACATGAAGTGGTTGCAGAAGTTGATGGGAACATCATACCGATACCTTTTAATTTCAACACTCTTTATGAAGTCTACACTACACCCAAAGCAGACCTACTAAAACACAAACTTATAGAAAAGTATGGAGAAGGTCAAAAAATACCTATATTGGAACTTATGAAAGATAACGACTCTGACCTGCAGGAGTTGGCGCAATATGTCTATGACAAGATATTTGTTAACTATACCGCTAAACAATGGGGTAAAAAACCTGAAGAGATAGATGGGGCAGTTACGGCGCGTGTACCTGTGCTGACAAGCTATGACAACAGGTACTTTACTGACAAATACCAGGCTGTACCATCTGAGGGGTATACCAAACTTTTTAAAAAGATGCTAACGCATAAGAACATTGACATAGCGTTAAATTGTGATGCACTTGACAGAATAGCCATCAAAGACAACACACTCTTTTTTGATGGCAAAGAGCCTCCGGCAAAAGTCATATTTACAGGCATGATAGATGAACTCTTTGCAGATACCTTTGGAGAACTTCCCTACCGTTCCATAGAACTTGAATTTGAAACACTGGATAAGGAGTTCTATCAGGGGCATGCTGTTGTCAACTACCCCAATGAACATGACTACACCCGCATCACAGAATTTAAACACATACACCCTGCAGCAACTCAAAAAACAACCATACTCAAGGAGTACCCACAAGCGTACCAAAGGGATGTCAATACTCCTTATTACCCAATGTTTACCGATGAAAACCAGATGAAATATAACCAATATGCTGCCTTTGCACAGCAGATACCCAATCTTCTACTTGTGGGGAGACTTGCCGAATACAAGTATTATGATATGGATGACATTGTGGCACGAGCACTAGAAGTATTTACTAGTGAAATTAACATATAAAATCTTTGACAAAAAAATCTATTTCTGATACACTCAATGTATGGGAAAAATAGATGAAGTAAAAGAGTTACTCAATACACTACGTGTAGCTATGAGCATATCATTTGGTGTTTTAGTAATCTTAATTGGAAGTATTGTAAAACGATATGATTTGGAAAGAGTCGATATTCTATTTTGGGCCGGCATAGTATTTGCAATAGCTATAATAGGCGTCATTGTTTTGATTGTTTTACAAATTAGAAAAAAGACTCAGGAAATAAAGGAACTATAACATGACTTTAGCAACGGCAGCAATCATACTACTTGGAATTCTTACTGTGGGTGTACTTTACTTTAGTGCAGTAAAATTATCGGAAGAGTAAAAATACCTCAATTACGTTCAATTTGGAAGTTTTTAACGATATAATATTATCATGAATTCCAAAATATTAGTCGCTACCCATAAGCAGTATGATTTTCCTGATAGCGGTCTCTATCAACCGATACATGTAGGTAAAATACTCACAGAGGATGACTTTGGGTATTTGGGAGATGAGACTGGTGATAATATTTCTTTTAAAAACAGAAACTTTTGTGAACTCACCGCACTGTATTGGGCTTGGAAGAATGACTACTTTAAAACACAAAAGTACTGTGGTCTAGTACATTACAGAAGATACTTTTATGGAGATCTTCCTTTTAAGAAGTTTAGTATACTTTCAGAGAGACAAATTGGCACACTGATGCAATCTTATGACATACTGCTCCCAAAAAAACGTAAGTACTACATAGAAACCATAGAAAACCACTATGCCAATGCTCACAATAAAGATGACCTTTTAATACTCAGAGAAATCCTGTCAAAAAAGTATCCTGACTATGTGAATTCATTTGATACGCTCATGCAAAGAAGAGAACTCTACCTGTTCAATATGTTTGTTATGAAAAAAGAACTTTTCAATGCGTATATGGAATGGCTTTTTGATGTACTTATTGAACTTGAAAAAAGAGTAGACATATCCAAATATGATACCTATCAAAGTAGGATATTTGGTTTTGTTTCTGAAAGACTGTTTAATGTCTGGATCATTAAAAATGAACTCAAAATAAATGAATTGAAGATCGTCAATATAGAAGGTGAAAACCTTTTACTTAAAGCATCTGGTCTCCTAAAAAGGAAATTCTTAAAATGAAAGAATTATTAAGCAAAGCTGTCATTTTTACATTAGACCTCCTTGCCATCATATTGGCCATAGTTATAGGGTATCAGATTCGTGCACTCTTTGGAGACAGTCTTGGCACTCGCTTTGGTCATGAACTTTCACACTATCTTGGCTATTGGCCCCTTTATATTTTTCCCATACTCTTGATGGCTTATGAAGGTATTTACACCAAACGATATGACTTTTGGCATGAGAGCAGAGAGATCATGAGGTCTCTTATTTTCGCCTTGATCGCTATAATGGCCATTTTAGCCATTACCAAAACAATTGATACCTACTCTAGAGCAACCATTCTTTTTATCTTTTCTGCTATGGCACTGCTTATACCTCTATTTAAGAATATCGGTAAGAAATTCCTTTATAAAAAAGGTCTATGGCAAAGAGAAGCACTCATAATGGGAGATGACCCCTTTATTGCAAAAGAACTTTATAAAAATCCCTACTTTGGCTATGTGAAATCCGATAATACTCATGCGAAAACTGTGTTTATAAACTCTAATAGTTTTACACAAAATGAACTACAAAAAGTAGTTGAAGATGAGATACAAAAAAGACATGAAGTCATTTATATTCCCATGCTTAACGATTATAATCTTACACAATCACAGATCTATGAACTTTCTAATACCCATACTAATCTGGTTGTATTTAAAAATAGACTGAAAAGTCCCTACAGAAGATACATTCAACAACTCTTTAACTATGCTTTAGCAATACTGTCTCTTCCTGTCTTACTTCCTCTGCTTGCCATTTTTGCAATACTCATCAAAAAAGAGTCACCTGGGCCTATTTTTTTCGCACATAACAGAGTGGGTAGAGACGGTAAAACTATACCAACTCTTAAATTTAGAAGTATGTATTCTGATGCAAATGAACGACTTGAGAAACTTTTAAGTAGCAATAAAGAGATACGTCAGGAGTGGGAAAAGAACTTCAAGTTAAAAAATGATCCAAGAGTAACGAAGATAGGGGCATTTTTACGTAAAACATCACTGGATGAACTTCCCCAAATCTTCAATGTACTCAAAGGTGAAATGAATTTCGTGGGGCCTCGTCCTGTGATACAAAAAGAAATTGACAATTACTATAAAGAAGATGCGGAATACTACTTCATGGTAAAACCAGGTATTACTGGACTATGGCAAGTCAGTGGACGAAGTGACACAGACTACGAGTTTCGTGTTAAAACAGATAAATGGTATGTGCAAAACTGGTCACTATGGTTAGACATAGTTATACTAATCAAAACAGTTAGAGTTGTTTTACTTAAAGAAGGTGCATATTAGATCTCCTGTACATTTATCTTTGGATAGACCTGGTGATCCTGCTCAAAACCATCAAAACCGTGCTTGTACGTGAAGGTGCGAGCTAGAGATCATGTATTATGCTATAATATATTCATCAATTGAAATATGAGGACTTAATAATGGCTGCATTGGATTATTTAAAGCATTATACCTATGAAGATTATAGATTATGGGAAGGTAAATGGGAACTTTATGAAGGGTATCCTATTGCTATGAGTCCTGCACCTATGATAGAACATCAAGCTATTGCTACAAAATTCATTTCACAGTTAGATAGTGAGACTGAGGGATGTGAACGATGCCTGGTACTGGGAGAGGAAGACTACAAACTGGCTGATGACACAGTATTACATCCTGATGTTGCATTGATCTGTGATGAACCTCATAATGCTTATATTACTAAGGCACCTGAAATTATAGTAGAAGTCATCTCTCCGTCAACTGCAAAAAATGACGAGGGCTATAAGTTTCAAAAATATGAAGCAGAACTTGTTAAATATTATATCATTGTTTACCCCAAAGAGCTCTACGCAAAAGTCTATAAACTGAAAGACGGAAAGTACCGTAAACAAGGCGATTTTTCGACGCAAAGCTACACATTTGAAGAAACACTCTGCAAGGCAAATATAGATTTTGACAGAGTCTTTAAGCGGTTCAGAAAATAAAAGGTTGGATATGCGGCTATCGACTAAATATGTTGACGTGATTAAAAAATATTTTAAAGAATTTTTTAATGAGGGGGAAGTATATTTGTTTGGAAGTCGCGTGGATAACTCTAAAAAGGGAGGAGATATTGACCTCTATTTGAAACCTCTTGACCACACAAACCTTTTTGAAAAGAAAATAAAATTTTTAGCCCGTATCAAACGAGAATTAGGTGATCAGAAGATTGATGTTGTATTTGATATAGATAAAAACAGACTAATAGAAAGGGAGGCTATGCAATGGGGAATAAAACTGTAGTTTATAGACAAAAAGTTTTAGACAATTTGGCAGAAAGTCATAAACATCTCACAAGACTTGAAACTGCATTTACTGAACTGGAAAAGTACTACCCATTTCCTATTGTGAAGAGTCATTTTGACACGTTAACAAAAAACAATCAACTATTGGCATACAGTGATCAGTGTATCTACAGGTTTTCAAAACTTCAGGATTGTATGGGTGCCAAGCTTTTCAAATCCGTCCTCATGTATCAGGGAGAGAACACCAATAAACCCTTTTTAGACATTTTAAATCAACTTGAGAGAGTGGACATTTTAGATGTAGATGAATGGTTTGAAATACGTGACATACGCAATGAAATTGCCCATGACTATGACGGGAATGATACCTCTGCACTTAATCTTCTCAATGCTATTTATCGCTTGAAAAAAGAACTCAAAGATATTTTAGATGCTATCAACTCCATGGTTATGTCTTAAACAAAATCAATATTTTGACAATATACTCTGTATGTTGCACAATGTTTAAAAAGGTAAACAGTGAAAGAGATTAAAATTATTTTAAAACGTTTGGTGATCCCCTATTTCAAGGGCTATCTCCCCTACTTTCTTTTGGCCATACTCGGTATGGTGCTTTCTGCCGTCGGGGCATCGGCTTCGGCCTACCTGGTCAAACCTGTGCTGGACAAGATCTTCATAGAGAAGAATGTGGAGATGCTCTATCTGCTTCCCTATGCGATCATCCTTGTCTATGCGATGAAGGGCGGGGGGAAATATATACAAGTCTATTTTTCTGCATTGATCGGGCAGGATATCATACGAAAAGTCAGGAACCGCCTGCTTGAGAAGATGCTGCAGCTGGACATCTCCTTTTTTCACCGCTTCAGAGCCGGGGAACTCATCAGCCGGAATGTGAATGATGTAGAGCGCATCAGAGCAGTGGTCTCCACCATGATACCGGAGATAGGACGACAGACTTTGACAGCAGTGGGGCTACTTGCTGTGGTCATTTACATGAGTCCGAAACTCTCCTTTTTTGCACTTATCGTGCTGCCGCTGATCATTTTCCCACTCTCTCTCATTGCCAAAAAGCTCAAAAAACTTTCACACTCTTCACAGGAGAAGACATCGGACATCACTTCCAGACTCTCTGAAATCTTTTCCAATATTGAGCTCATTAAAGCACACCATGCAGAGAAGTTCGAGTATGATAAATTCGCCAAAGAGAATTACGAATTTTTCAAGATCAATATGAGGTCGGTCAAAACATCTGAACTCTCCGGCCCTCTCATGGAGGTCATGGGTGCCATCGGTGTGGTCGCTGTCATCATGACCGGTGGTATGGAAGTCATAGACGGTACCATGTCTGTGGGGTCATTCTTTGCATTCTTGACAGCGCTCTTCATGCTGTATACCCCCATCAAAAGACTCTCGTACCTCTACAACTCACTACAGGATGCCGTAGCAGCCGGAGAGAGAATACTCCATATCTTCGATCAGGAACCGAAGATCGTC
The DNA here is from genome assembly GCA_027071315.1 of Sulfurovum sp. Taxonomy (GTDB): domain Bacteria; phylum Campylobacterota; class Campylobacteria; order Campylobacterales; family Sulfurovaceae; genus Sulfurovum. The sequence goes on along the minus strand of JALSUP010000042.1, from coordinate 8,060 downwards.
TCTGTAGAGAATAGAAACATTGAAGCGGTCACCAGACTCACTTTTGAAGAAGTCACTCTCAAATATGGTGAGAAACAGGCGCTCAACGGCATTAACTTCTCCATCGACAAGGGAGAGCGACTGGCACTGGTAGGAGACAGCGGCGGGGGGAAAAGCTCCATTGTCAACCTCATCATGCGCTTTTACGATCCGAACAGCGGAGAGATCCTGCTGGACGGGCAGAATATCAACACCTTTTCACTGGAGTCTCTGAGGAACAGCATCTCCATTGTCACCCAGAGAGTCTACATCTTCAATGACACTATCGCTGCCAATGTCGCTTACGGAAAAGCCATTGATGAAACCAAGGTCATCACCTGTCTCAAACAGGCCAATGCCTACGAATTCGTTGAAGAGCTGGGAGGCATTCACACAAAGCTCAATGAGCACGGTGCCAACCTCTCCGGAGGGCAGAGACAGCGTATTGCCATTGCCCGGGCACTCTATGTAGACCCGAAGATACTCATCTTCGATGAAGCTACCTCGGCACTGGACTCCAAAAGTGAAAAGAAGATCACCGAAGCACTTGAGGAGATCACCAAAGAGCGCATTACCATCATCATCGCCCACCGCCTGAGTACCATCCGGAATGCAGACAAGATCGCGGTACTGAAACACGGGAAAGTCATCTGCATAGACAAAGAAGCAAGCTTATTGAACACTTGTAATGAATATAAACGACTGGCAGGGACTTTTGTAGATGAGTGATCTATCAATACTTGTTGAACAAGGTGCACTAGATAATCCAGGAGAAGAGATTTATGCCATCTTCTACTTAGGTGAAAAGCTATGGGTAAAAGAGGCTAGGAAAACAGGTTCAAATCTTTTACATAAATTTGCCTATCAATGGATAAAAAATCCTCTCTTGACACCTGTGGCCACAAAATCAAAAATCGAATCTGTTCAATATGAATCTTCTAAACTCAAAAGACTCCATGCCTTATTCCTACCTGTCCCCAAAGTGATTACTGTAACCAATAACTATTTTGTTCTTGAAGACTGTGGCCCTATTATTCATGACCTGCTTCACCAAAAAAAACTAAAAGATCCCAACACTATATTTGACCAAGTCATTGTTGCTTTGTCTAAGCTACACAACTGTGGTGAGTTTCATGGAGCAACCCAATTAAAAAACCTTACCTATACTCAAGGAAAAGTCCATTTTATAGATTTTGAAGAGAGTTTTGACGCCAAAATTCCTCTGGATCAATTACAATTTCGTGATCTTTTTCTCTTCCTTTTCTCACTAAGTAAAGAAAAAGCTGATTGTAATTATATTATGCTCATAGAACGATATATAACATTAAGTGGGAAAAAAAGCACTAAAAAAAAGTTTAAAAAATTACTCTCTCAAGTCTCAGCTCTCATGAAAATTATTGAAAATAAAACTATTTGGAAATACTTAGATACGGATACAAAAAGTGTTTACCATTTACTTCAAAGCATCAAAAAATATGTTGAATAACGTAGCTTATTTTTTCTTTTTTTCCAAATTCATCTCATACAGTTTCATATATTTGTAAAAATTCTCTATCATATTCGTATAAGCCATGACCAGTCCGGGGTATCCGTCCAGAAACCCCAGTTTGAAAAAATATTTCCGAATAAAGGTAAAGCTTGAGTTCCCGATGGCTTTCAGAGGGGAAGCATTTCTTTTGCCAACATTCTGCTCTGCAAAAAGTGTAGAGTAGCGGTCTGCTTTGATGATGAATTCAGAAATAGAGCTATACCTCTCATGTTTGAGAGAGATATCCAGATATTCCACCTTCATATTGTCCGTCACAACCCCCTCATGCACCATTTTATCACTTACATTGGTTCTTGTACGGTTGTAGAGTCTGGGGAGGATGTCATTGCTCCAGCCGTGTTTGATCTCGATCTCTTTGTAATAGTTGAGCCGTTTGATCGAATAGACCGTATCGGTATCCAGCCTTTTCTCTTGAAGCTTCCTGACAAATATTTCAGTGACTATTTCGTCACTGTCCAGTGAGAGTATCCAGTCATGCTTGGCATAGGTCGATGCCAGCTTCTTGGTCGGACCGAAACCTATAAAATCACCCTCTACGAGGTTCACATTTGCAAAGCTGCGGCAAAGCGCCTGCGTCCCGTCGGATGAACCGTTGTCAAATACCACCACATCATCAAAAGCTTCCAATGCTTCCAGACAGCTTTTAATAGTCCTCGATCCGTCTTTGACGATGATCACCACAGAAATATTCATCTTACACCTTCCATCTGTTATGCATCCAGAACCACTGTGCCGGGTATTGACGGATGACCTCTTCCATCACATCGTTATAGGCCTGTGTCATCTCTGCCACATCTCCGCGTACCTCGACAGGCTCTCCTATGCGCAGTTCATACTTCCCCTCTGCGATCCTCGGCAGGAATATAGGTACCACCGCCACATCCAGCCTGTTCTTCATTGTCGCGATCAAAGAGGTGGTATAGACATCTCTCCCAAAGAACTTCACCTTGACCCCCTCGCTGCTGTTGACTTTCTGGTCGATCAGCACACCCACGATCTCCCCTCTTTTAAGCGCTTTGACAATGGTGATCGCCGCACCTTTTTTATAGACCGAGCGGTTACCGTAGCGCTCTCGGAAAGGAATGGTGATATTCCGGTCGATCAACCTGTTGTCCCCTTCCCTTCCCACTGCCAGCATGGTGTGTCCGTGTTTGGAGAGAAAATGGGCAGCCAGTTCCCAGTTTGAGAAGTGTGCGGTCATGACGATCTGCCCGTTGGGGTATCTCTCCCGGAGTGCTTTAAGCGCTTTTGCAGCACTCTCGGCATTGACCACTGCCTCGTCCACATCGAACTTCTCTGCAAGCATCAATAAAATTTCAGAAATGGTCTTGGAGAGTTCGACAAACACTGTTTTGGAGAGCAGCGCAACGTCATCTTCCTGCATATCCGGAAAAGCCTGCTGAAGATTGTCTATGGTGATCTGACGTCGTCTCTTCCCCAAACGGTAAAAAAGCAGTGTCAGCCCTTTCATACAGGCATAGAGCCATGACCTGGGTACGATACCGGCAACAAAGATGAAAGAACGCAAGAAGAGATATGCCGCTTTATCACCCAAAGTTGCCCTTTCCTCTTTTACTTTTTCCATTCTCTGCACCCCTGTATTCTTTCTCTGTATTCTATCCAAATACTCTAAAAAGGGCTCTATCGCAGGTATCTATATCTCTTATATACAGAACATATTGGCTATAATGATAAGATTATTTTTTGTAGGCAGAAGGGAGCATTTCAATGGAGAAGGTCAACATTATCTGTATGAAATGGGGCACAAAATTCCCAGCAGCGTATGTCAACAAACTTTACGGCATGGTGCAAAGAAACATCAGCATCCCTTTTCGTTTTGTCTGCTTTACCGACAATGGAGACGACATACGTCCCGAAGTGGAGATACAGGCACTCCCAGAACTCGACCTGCCTGACAATATTCCCGAAAGAGGATGGCGAAAACTGAGTGTCTTTGCAAAAGATTTTGGCGGCCTGTCGGGGAAAACACTTTTCCTCGACCTCGATGTGGTCATTGTTGACAGTATCGATGACTTTTTTAGCGTTCCCGGTGATTTTCTCATTGCCCATGACAAAAAAAATCCTAAAAAAATGGAGGGAAACTCTTCCGTATTTCGTTTTGAAATAGGCAAATATCCTGAGATCCTCTCCTACTTTGAAAAGAATTTTGAGCAGATCAAGAATGAGGTACGCCATGAACAGGCCTACCTCTCCCGTGAAATGCATAAGCTGGGAGCCTTGGAGTTCTGGGATGACAGCTGGGTACCCAGTTTCAAATACCGCTGCGCGCCCTCCTGGATACGGTCCTGGTTTGAAGCACCCTCTATTCCCAATAATGCCAAAATCATCCTTTTTCACGGTCTGCCCAATCCGCCCGAAGCGATCAAAGGCATCAGTGGCAAATGGTACAGACATATCCAGCCCTCCCCCTGGATAGAAAAATATTGGAGTGAATAAACAATGAAACAACTTTTTAATAAAATTGATTTTGAGAAAATATATTATGGATTATCTTTACTGTTGGCATTTGCCGCACCATTGTCATGGAAGGTTTCACGTGTGATAATGGTGCTGATTATTGTAATGCGTTTTATACAACCTGACTATAAAAGTTTTTTCGAAAAAATAAAAACATCAAAATTTCTCATCGTTTTACTGCTCTTTCTTTCTTATCAGCTTTTAAGTATGCTATGGAGTCAAACAAGTTATGCTCAGAGTCATGCCTACTTTGAGGGATACCTTCTTTGGTTTGCTATTCCTATCATAGCACTCTCTTTAAAACAAGAATATGTTCGACATGTCATTACTGCCTTTCTACTCGCTATGGCTATCAGTGAATTTACTGCCTACGGGATGTATTTCAGTTTTTGGACCATTCATGGGCATGGTGCAGAGTACCCCAGTCCATTCATGCATCACACTGCGTACAGTATCTTTATGGCCTTTACCGCCATGATACTACTGAACAGACTTTATTCCACCCTCTATACACTCAAAGAAAAACTGATCATGGGTATTTTCTTTTTAACTGTCAGCGGCAACCTTTTTATTTCACAGGGGCGCAGTGGCCAGTTAGCATTTGCTGTCGCTATTTTGGTAGCTGGAATTCTCCACTTTAAACTACGTCTCAAGACGCTTTTTTTATCTATATTGGTCATTGGTACACTCTTTACCTTTGCCTACCAGTTCAGTCCTATGTTTCAAAAAAGAGTAGCATTGGGTATACAGGATGTTGAAAAAATACAGCAGGGGAATCTCTCTTCATCATGGGGTATAAGAGTCGCCTATATTATTTTAGGTACAGATATTATCAAAGACAACCCTCTGATTGGTGTGGGGCTTGAAGATGCCAGTGCCAGTGCCAAGAAATATCTTGATCACGATATTTATCGTTTTCCCGCGTATTTTAAACAACTTCTACCCACCATGCATTTTCATAACCAGTACCTAATGACAACGATACAAACAGGTTTCATAGGCCTGATGCTCTTTTTCATCCTCTTCTACTACTTTTTCAAACTTCCCATCAAAGATGAAGAACTGAAACGCTTAAGCATTCTTTTTGCCACTATTTTTCTTGTGGGGTTTACCACTGACGTTTATATGACATCCGGTGACACGAGAACATTGTTTATACTCTTTATCGCACTCTTTACAGCTGCATCACTGGACAACAACAATACAAAAGAGTCATCATGAGAATTGCTACTGTGGTAAGAAGCCTGGAATTCGGAGGAATGGAAAAAGTAGCGATCACGCTTTCTGAAGCGTTTCTCAAGGAGGGACATGAATCACATCTCATCTACTTTAATGAAACTTCCAAAAAACTGCCTCCTCCAGAGGAGGTGCATCTGCACAGTTTTGAACTAAAAAAAACCATGAGACGTTCTCTTTTAGGCATTGGGTATCTCTGGAAACTACTCTCCCAACTCCTGAATATCCTATTTAGAAACAGTTATTTTGTCTGGAGTGGACTCTATATGGCACCAATATTCAAAAAGAAATTACAAAAGATCGAAAAAGAGTTTGGGAGCTTTGACCTGATCATTTTTCGGGGACAGGGTACTTTTGAAATGATCTGGCCACTGCAAGATGAACGTTTTGTCTTTGTCAATGAAGGTCTGATTTATGATGACAATTATGGATACATAAAAAAATTATATGCCAAATTACTCTTTAAACATAGAAATGTTTCTTCTATCTCTTCTGGTGTAAAAGAATCTTTTGAAACCATACAAAAACGTGCAAACTTTTCAGTAAATAAACATATATTAATCACTAATCCTATTAATATAAATCATACCATTACCTTATCTAATACTCCTATAGACCTACCTGCAACACCCTATATTATTAGTGCGGGAAGATTTCATCCAGTTAAAAATTTCCCACTTCTGATTGAAGCATATGCCTATGCAAGAGCAGAACTTAACTTAACACATAAGCTGTTAATTTTAGGAGAAGGTTCTGAGCGCAGAAAAATAGAACAAACTATTATAGCCCATAATTTAGGTGAATATGTTCATCTTCCCGGATACACTAAAAACCCGTACCCTTGGATGAAACATGCAGACCTATTTGTATTGACCTCTAAACATGAAGGTTTGGGGATGGTGCTGCTTGAAGCAATGGCATGTCATACTGATATTGTCGCAACAGACAGCCCCGGCGGCATCAAAGACATTATGAAAGATGACTTGTCAGAGCACATCTGCCTACCCGACCCTGTTGCACTTGCCCATAAAGTAGTTGAAGTACTCAATGATCCAATTAAAGATTTTTCATCCTATCTGAAACCTTTCACCCCCATACATGTTGCTGATGCATTCATTCAACATTTCACACCTAAGAAAAATTAGATATAATCACGATACTTATATAGACCATAAAGGACAAGATCGTGATAGGAATCGTCGATTACAATATGGGGAACCTTGCTTCTGTCATTAATGCTTTTGCCAAGGTAGGAGCAGATGCCAGACTTGAGTCTGACCCCTCCAGACTTGCACAGTATGACAAACTCATTTTGCCGGGTGTCGGTGCCTTTGGTGATGCGATGGAGCACTTGAAAAGCAACGGTATGGATGAGGCCGTTAAAGCCTATGCCAAAAGCGGAAAACCCCTGTTGGGTATCTGTCTGGGGATGCAGTTACTGTTTGAGAGTTCCGAAGAGTTCGGCGCTACAGAAGGTTTGGGGCTCATTCCTGGAAAAGTTCTTGCTTTTGATGAAAGCAAGTTCGACCACAGGCTGAAAGTACCGCATATGGGATGGAATGAACTTTTTGTGCAATCCGTAGGGGCAAACCCTCGTGGTTGCCCTCTGTTCAAAAGTTTAGATAATGAGTTTTACCTCTACTTTGTGCACTCTTTCCATGCTGTCTGCGATAACAAGTATGCCATTGGAAAGACCCACTACGGATACGAGTTTGTCTCGGCAGTACAGAACGGGAATATTTACGGCATACAGCCACACCCGGAAAAGAGCCATGAGAATGGTTTAAAAATTATAGAGAATTTTTCAAAATTATAAAACATGTAGGGTTGGCTTTAGCCGACCTTGACATCAAAACAATGTGGTCGGCTGAAGCCAACCCTACGGAGAATATACAATGACAATATTACCAGCGATCGATCTTAAAGACGGCAAAGCCGTCAGACTCAGCAAAGGGCTGATGGATTCAGCGAAGATCTACTCAGATGAGCCATGGCAGGTGGCTAAAAGATTTGAAGAGCTTGGGAGCGAATGGGTACACCTTGTTGACCTTAACGGTGCCTTTGCAGGGAAACCTGAAAACCTGGAGCAGATCAAAAAGATCCGCAAGAACTGTAATCTGAAACTGGAACTCGGCGGAGGAATTCGTGATGAAGAGACCATAAAGATGTATTTGGAACTGGGAATAGACAGACTTATTTTAGGTTCTATTGCCGTGAAAGATGCGCAGTTCGTTAAAGATATGGCGGCGAAGTATCCTATTGTCGTGGGTATTGATGCCATAGACGGCATGGTCGCGGTAGAAGGATGGGCAGAGACTTCCGACATGAAAGCGACTGACCTTGCACGTGAATTTGCAGCCTGCGGTGTCAAAGCGATCATCTGTACCGATGTGGGACGTGACGGCATGATGACCGGTGTGAACATAGCATTCACCAAAGAGATTCAGGAAGCCTCAGGGCTTGAAACCATTGCCTCAGGCGGTCTGAAAGATATGACAGATATTAATGGACTCATCGCAGCAGATATTGACGGAACCATTGTCGGAAAAGCCTTTTATGAAGGAACACTCGATCTGGAACAAGCGTTTAAGGTAGCCAATGCAAGATAAATATTATGAACTGACCATCACACTTGATCACTCTTTTGTTGACATTATTGCGGATTATATTCTCAATATTTATGATGAGGGTCTGGAACTTGGCAAAGGGCAGATCATCGTACGTTCCGAATCTGATTTAACTTTTGTTAAAGATGCGCTTGTATCCTTGTCTGAGAATC
>JALSUP010000041.1 GCA_027071315.1 Sulfurovum sp. | reverse complement strand
CGGGAATGTTTTGTTCGGAATTTTGCATATAATCCTCCATCAGTTTGGGTATGCTCTTATGTTTTTTAAAATGTTCAAGCTGCCATACAGCACCGTTCTGTCCATTTGAAGTTCTCTCTTTTATGGTATTCAGATACAAGTCAGCATCATGTATGCCCAAAGAGTCAAGCCCCGTTTTCGTCACTGCCAGTCCATCATTCAATATCCACTCTTTCAAAGAGACTTTCCTGGCATGTTTCGGTTCATGGAATTTTGTTTCCAGCCCGCTTCTTGCCACAGAGTAGAAATCGTCTTTCAGGGTTTCAAACGGTATTTTGGTAAGATCGATCTTTGACCTTACCAAGCCTTGAATGAGACCGATAAAAAACCATATATTGACCTCTGTATCTATAAGGGTCGGTCCGGAGGGGAGGACACGAAGTTCCAGTCTCAGCGTATGTTTGCCGTCTTTGTCCCTGTCCAAAATAGGGCGGATCCATCTCCAGATCGTACCATTATGCAGATTGAAATGGTGCAGGTCAGAGGCCGGCTTCTCCTTGACATCTGCAAAGATGATCTTGAACATTTTGTTTTGCTCAAAGAGGTCGAGCCAGCTCTCTATGTACCCGTGTGCGAAATGGACTCTTTTCTCATCGCCATGCTCTCTTTGCTGTCTGTTGCGTGTATCGACCGATTGTTCGAAGATCGCAATGCGCGATTCATGCCAGGCTCTTTTACCCAGAACCAAAGAGGAATTCGCTCCGAATCCAACGAGCACAACAGATGCCAGAAGTGCTGCATGATAATAGTCAACTGCTTCTTCAAAAGGAACCTGAAAGTGGATCTGCAGGGAAGTCCCGAGTGCTTCAAGCATCACATCATCTTTCTGCAAAGAGATTTCATCTTCACCATGGAAGAGGATCTTGACACGCTCATGTCTCAACTCTCTTATACGCTGTGATACCAGTGTATATCGATGCATATCGGACTGGTACATCGCTTTGTTGAAATGTTTTAGTTTTAGAGAGGGAAGTACACCGAAAAGTCCAAGTTTCGCATCAAACTTTTCAGCAGTCTGCTGTCCCTGTTCCCAAAGTGCCTGTATGTCTCTACTCAGTGCTTCAGGTGCTTCAGCATCCAGTGCAAAGACATTTCCGTTGATCTCAAGATCGTACTTTGCAAGTTCATTGGTAAAAAGCGGAGAGTCGACTGTGTCGAGTATCTGTTTATTAACAGGATCAGGCTGATTGTCAGCGTTGAGAATGCAGGCTTCCAGTTCATACCCTATGCGGTAGCTGTTTGAAAAAGCTTCAGATCCTTTGTCAAACAGTATTTTTACATAGTCATGCTCACGGGACAACGCTTTTTTAAAGGCTGTAAAATCTTCTTCTGTAAACTCTCTGTGGCTGATCTCACTACCCATGACTTACCTTATTTTTTATAAGTATATCAAAAAACATCTAAATAGGGTTCAAAATAATCAGATCTATCAGAGAAGTTGAAATTGCCCGCTGTTTTCCGAAATCAAGGTGCTCCATGTTTGATGTAGCTGTTCAAGGCACCCGGGATAAATCGTGTCATTGACCCACCGTATCGTGGATTGACCTCGAAGATCTTCATACCTTCATCCGTGACCTTGTAGTTAAAGCAGCAAATACCCTCATAGTCCATAGTAGACAGCATTTTTTCAAAGATACGCTTATATTTTTGATGATTCTCAATTCTTTCAACGGATTTTGGCTTGAAATTCATACCTTTGACAAAATACTTATCCTGATAGGAGAATCGTAGTACCCTGAAAAAAACGATCTTGTTGTTTTTCATGATGATATGTGCAGTGTATTCATCTCCCCCTTCAATATATTGCTGGGTGAAATATTCTTCAGACTCTATCTTTTCCTTGTGTTTCTTTTCCTCTTCGGGACTGTTGATGATGAAGATTTCCTCTCCCCTCACGCCTATCTTTTTTTTCAGAATGTAAGGATAGTCGAACTTTTCATTGATGGCAGGCAGGAGTTCCTGAAATCCGTGTTGTGAGAAATAGTCATGGAATCCTTTCTTGTCATTGCATATATCAATACAGTGATCGGAAGGGCAGAGGTAAGTACGGCCGGCAAAGCGCTCACGATGTGCATTCACATACTTCTCCGCGGGCATTGTCAGAGGCACGATGACATCGAAGCGGCGGGGCTTTATCTGATTGAGTGGATAGAAGAAGAGAACATAGTCCGATTTGGAAAGTCTTTTCCTGATATGCGGTTCCCAGCTCGTCTGCGAAGAAAATAGCACCGTCTTCTTAGAAAGAAATTTTGCGCTGAATAGTCTGAGTCTATCTTTGAATTTCATGTTTGGTTTCCTTTTTTACTAAGTTACTTCTTCACTTTATCTTTTTTGTGACATACATTTTATACACAAATGATGTTGTTGAGAAGATAAGGGTCAGTCGCCACCTAACTCTGTAACTCCTTCTACTCTCATAATCTTCCTTCGTATATTTGTTAATGTTCAGACTTTGATTTTACCTCTTTATGCTGACGCAACAACTGAGGTAATCCCCTTAAAAATTCTATCAGGGCACTAGTCCCGCCAATCAGTAATGTTCTAATGGCGATCCACGGTGCTGGCTTAACTAAGTCATAATAATCTTTTTTCTCAATACTGTCTGTGTCTATATTTTCTAAAACTGTGTTCAAAGCATCTATATTCGTCCAATTAGCTCTAAATTTTACAATACCATTTGTTCCTATCACATAAGTCATATTTGGCATACTGCCGTATAATTTGTGTGCTGTTCCCTCCACATCATCAATCAATATTTCTCTGTGTTCATTATAATATTTATGAATCAATTTTGCGTGATCTATTTTTTCTTGCATGGTACTAATGCTTTTTGTTTTTCCGCCAGGATGCGCTTCACGAACATATAAAAGGAGAAAATGAACATCCGGATATCGTTTTTGTAGTTGGTTCATAGATCTTTGTGTATTTGCATAGATAGGACAAGTGATACTTCCTGTATCTAAAACGATTGGTTTATCTAAATAATCGGACAAAGAAACTTTTTTTCCATCTAAAGTCAGTGCTTGAAAATCAATAAACATTTCACCCGCTTTCGGTCCTTCGAATCTTGTGAAGTTATAATCTTTTGGATCAAAATGTTTATAGTTATAATCTGTATTATTCATTGTCTTTACCTTTGTAGTTTAGCTAGTTAATTGAAATATAAATTTCAATTTCATTCTGACCTTTATAGTAATGAAGATACCTCGTACCCTTGGGTCGAGGAGCTTCATGTATAGCCAATAAAAATAAAGCCTTATGATGGACTCCCTTAGGACTTTGGTTCTTCTAGCTCTGCTTTGAACCGTTTGTACTTTTCCAGATCACCGTGTATCAACTTCAAACAAATAAGAATGATGATGACATCGTCTATTTGTCCAATAACGGGTATGAATCCTATCGGTGAAACTATCATCAATAAAAGAGCAATAGGAATGCTGACAATAGTGACCCACGATACATCCCTATAGTCACCATTGCGGTAATCTCTTGCCATATAAGATAATGCCCTGAATTTTCAAGACAACTTTTCACCCAAATTTATTTCCACCTCATGTGTTGCCTAAATCATGCCGTTTTTTGTATAAAGTCAAGATAAATATTCATCGGTTTTTGATAGTTTAAT
>JALSUP010000040.1 GCA_027071315.1 Sulfurovum sp. | reverse complement strand
GACAGAGAAAAGTATCTGGCAGCAGGGATGGATGATTATCTTTCCAAGCCGATCGTCTTTGAAACACTGCAAAAGATGCTGCAGAAGTATTTTGAACAGAGTGTCAGATTTGTAGAAAACGAAGAGAAACCCCGTCCTGAAACAATAGAGAGTGAAGTACCGGCAGAATCTGAACCCGATCTGCTCCCTGTTCCAGAACCGTTAGAAGCACCAGTGGAGACAGTGGAAGAAAGTGAGCAGGAAGAGCCTATGGACAAAGCGCTTTCTGAAGAGAGAGAGACGGTAGAAGAAAAGGTCGTCACCTTCGATATTTTACTCTACAGAGAGAATATACTCTCTTCACACATCTATGTAACCATGCTCAATAACCTCGGCTATGATGTGGATATTGCCACAAGTGTCGATAACTTTATAGATAAAATTGAGAAAAAATCATACCATTATGTGCTTTTTGATACCAGTTCACTGATCAAAATACAATACCTCCTGGTCGATCTGATCAGAGACAGAGATGCGGTACCTTTCATATTCATTTCCGAGAAAGAGAAAAGCAATGCCTATTGTGAAACCCTGCCTCTCGATGCTACGGCTGAAGAGTTAAGAGAAAGACTCGGTCAATAAGTGATCTGTGCCAGATAAAGCCCTTCAGGCGGTGCAAGTCTGTGTGTATGTCTCTTTAGACATGAGAGCTGCTCCCTGAGTGCTTCTTCTGTCAGTCTGCCGCTTGCGCATGCCATTGCGGCTTCTACCATCATACGTACCTGGGAACGTAAAAAACCATTGGCCTGAAAATAGATATAGTGATAGTTCCCGCGCTGCATATACTCTGTCGTATAGATCTCTCTTTGGGTGGTGTGTGTGACAGTACCTGTTTTATGAAAAAGATCAAAATCATGTTCCCCTTCAAAGATCTGCAATGTTTTTTTGAGTACTTCCGCATTAAAAGCAGTATATGAGGAGATATATTTCTGTTCGAAGAGAGAGACCTCTGAGGTTTTAAATACATAGCGGTAACGTCTCTTTTGTGCAGAAAAACGTGCATGAAAATCTTTAGAGACGGCGCTAATGTGTTTAAACCGTATCTCTTTTAGCTTTCTGTTCAAAGCTGTTTTCAGCTTTGCAAGGTCTGTCCAGAACGGGGGCAGATCAAAGTGTATCACCTGACCTGTGGCATGTACCCCGGCATCGGTTCTTCCGCTTCCTACAATGGGTGCCTCTATCTGCAGTGACTGCAGGGCCTCCTCTATGGCATAGGTGATCGTATTGCGGGTACTTTTCTGTTTCTGGAATCCCCGGTAGGCACTTCCGTCATAGGCGATGACCGCTTTGACTCTCATAGTCTGTTTTCCATGGCTAAAAGAATTTTGCTACCCGTGTATGGAAGAGCCATCTTCCCAGAATGGAGGTGAAGATGACGGCAAGGGCAATGAGGTAAAAATTACCCCACTTCTGCAGACTCGATGCGATCAGATAAAAGAGAAGGACCGTGAAAAAGATGACCAGGAATGACCGGTTCTCCTGATATCTCGGATTGATCATGGTAAATGCGGCAACAAGATAGACGGAGAGCAGGGGAATAAGACTGACGAACATATAGAAAAGCAAACGGTGCATTTTATGCGGGTCTTTCTTTGCCGCAGACCAGAATTCGACAATGTCTTCAAAATGGAAATCTCTCTTTCGGCTTTTATCATACACTTCAAGGGTTTTGTACTTGGCCTGTTTCAGTTTACTGTCGGTATAGGTGTAGCCATAGCCATCTTCAAGCAGCAGTGAAGTCACTTTGTTCTTTTTATTCAGTCTTCCTTCCTGTGCGGCAAAGAACTGCTCATTACTTTTGTCGGTACGGTTGTAAATGACAATAGTATGAAAGTTATTCTCTTTTTTATCTTTCACATAAATATAGTATTCTCCGAACTTCTGACCCAGTTTCCCCGGAATAATATTGAGTTTGGCTTCTGCTTTTTTATCTTCCTTGAAGGACTGGTAGAACTGTTTTGAAAGAGGCATGCCCAGAAAGGAGATCGTCAAGAGTAAAAGTGAAAAGAGAAAACCCAGCAGACGCAGGCTCTTGAGTACCTCTTTTGCCTTGAGTCCGAGTGCATAGAGGGCAATGAGCTCATTGTCTATGGAAAGACGCATCAGTACATTGGTCAGTGCGGCCACAAAAGAGATGGGAAGTGTATAGAAAACAATATCGGGAATGGAGTAGGCGTAAAGCAGCAGCAGTTCAGAAAAAGTGATCTGTATCTGTGACGTAAGAGAAGAGATCTTTACAAGGTAAACCAGTGAAATAATGAGAAAAAAGGGCAAAAATATCGTCAGGAACGCTTTGGTAAAATTGGACGATATGTAAGCTCTTACGTTAACCATAAATGAGCGTCTCCAAAAGCTGTGCCGCCTCTTTGTCATACAGGTAGACAATAAAGGTAGCCAGGGCTAAAAAAGGGACAAAAGGCACACCGTTCTCACGGTTGACAAGTGACGGGACAATGGCCAAAACGGCGGAGAGAAAAAGGGCAATGAAAAAGTTGGGAAAGCCAAGCAGCGCACCCATGGTTCCTGCCACGATGACATCGGCACCGCCCATAGCCTGTTTTCTTGCTAAAAGTGAAGAGAGCAGTCCTATGAGGTAAAGCCCGCCGGCAGCAATGGCAGCGTAGAGAGCCGCATGCAAAAAGTCAGGTTGTACAAGTGCCAGAAGAAGTGCAACAAAGTTCACATTGTCCGGTACGGCCATGTATTTAAAGTCTATCATCACCAGGGCAAGCAGTGCAGCAAAAGAACCTGCAACAAAAGGAAGGTACCAGACCAGACCCAGTTTAAAAAACAGCGCAACGAAGATAATACCCGTTAAGAGCTCAACCATAGGGTACTGCTTTGCAATATCTGCATGACAAAAGGCACACTTTCCCCTTAAAAAGAGCCAGGAGAAAATGGGAATATTGTGGTACCACTTGAGCGGTGTCTGGCAACTCTGACACTTTGACGCAGGAAAGACAATGCTCTCCCCTTTGGGGATACGGTAAATCACTACATTTAAAAATGACCCGATCATCGCACCAAAGACAAAGACAAGGAGTGTAAGTGTGTATGTTCCCAACACTAGAGACCTCCAAAACGTCTGTTACGTTGTTTAAATTCATTAATGATCCGGTCTAACTCTTCGGCAGAAAAGTCTGGCCAAAGTGTGTCTGTAAAGTGGAATTCCGCATAACTCAACTGCCAGAGCAGGTAGTTGGAGATACGCTGTTCCCCACTGGTACGGACAAGCAGGTCTACATCGCTGTAGGGCGTTTGAAGTGCTGAAGAGATGTCCTCTTCGGAAAGTATGATCTTCCCTTTTTCTATGAGGCTGTTAACGGCTGAAGTGATCTCTGCACGGCCGCCATAATTGAGTGCGAGGACTTGTGTGAGGGCAGTATTGTCTTTGGTCTCTTCTTCCGTTTTGCGAATACGTGTTTGAAGGGTTTTTGAAAATTCATGAATATTGCCAATGGCTTTAAACTGTATATTCTCTTTCTGGTAAGTTTTTAATTCGTTTTTCAGGTAGCGGTCAAGCAGACGCATGAGAAAATCAACTTCCAGTTTAGGACGTTTCCAGTTTTCGGTACTGAAGGCGTAGAAAGTGACTGTCTCTATCTCTTCATGGTTTGCACAGTAAGTGGTAATGTCCCGTATGGTTTCCGCTCCGGCTTCATGCCCTTTGGTACGGTTAAGCCCACGCTGCTTCGCCCACCTTCCGTTACCGTCCATGATGATGGCGAGATTTTTGAGTGTACTCTTAGGCATGGCTCAACTTTGCCGCTTCTGAGAGAATTTTGTCGGAGAGTGTCAATTTGTCTGCTTTTCCCAGGGCTGTTTCAGATGCTGTGGTGATGAAGGTAACTTCATTCTCCTCTGTGCCAAAACTCTGGCTGTTGTCCAGGAGGTTATAACAGACGGCATCTGCCCCTTTTTGTGTCAGTAATGCTTTGGCTGACGCTAAACCATTCTGGGAATCCATCTCTGCTTTAAAGGCGACAGTTTTAATGTCAGTTTTGTCCAGACTTGCGAGTATGTCTTCCGTCTGTGTGAGCTCCAAACTCCAAGACTCTCCCAACATAGACTTTTTGAGTTTTCCCTCTTGTGGAAACTTGGGTCTAAAGTCAGAGACTGCTGCCACCATGAAGAGGTAAGGCTCTTTTTGGATCAAGTGTCTGTCACTGGCATTCATGGAAGGCTTGGACATTTTCCCTTTTTTGGAAACACGGATGGCATCTTTTGTGTAGTCCAGCATCTCTTGTGCATCATCGACCTCAATAGTATAAATGCTCTGGGGTAACCCTTCATTGCCCACTGTCGTCAGAAAACAGACATCGGCACCCTTGAGGTAGAGGGAGAGACAGAGTGCTTTGGCCATTTTCCCTGAAGAGAAGTTGGAGAGGTAACGTACTTCGTCTATCTTCTCCCGTGTCCCGCCACCGGTGACCACAATGCGTCTGTCTTCCCAAAACGGTTCGGAAAGGAGTGCTTTGGCTGTCTCAAAAAAGATCTCCGAAGGTTCTGCCAATGCACCGGAACCGACATCACCACAGGCTAAGCGTTTCTCCTGTGGTTCAATGATGATGTAGTCATTAACTGCCAGCATTTTAAGAGAACCGACCGTGTAGTGATTTTTTAACATTTGTGTGTTAGCTGCAGGGGCAATAAGCATGGTACCTGCAAAGGCGAGGGCTGTCTGCGTGAGGATGTTATCGGCAATTCCCTTACTCAATTTGTTAATGGTATTGGCAGAGGTTGGGGCAATGATAAAGACATCACATTTTTTTCCTATCTCGATGTGGTTCAGGTCTGAAGACCAGCTTTCTGTTTTTTCCGTGAGTACAGGGTTACGCGTCAATGCTTCAAAGGTCAGGGCAGTGACAAAACGTTCTGCTGAAGGGGTCATGACCACATGTACCTGGGCACCTGCTTTGACAAAGAGTCTTGCCAGGTCACAGGCTTTATAGGCTGAAATACTCCCTGTGACACCAAGAAGTACCGATTTACCCGTTAAATTCACTTGCATTATTTGTCTCCAAAAAATCTATAGAAGAAGTTCTTAACCGTCTTCATCGGGACTCTTGAAATTGCCAGGACACCCTTTTCAACATCTTTGTTGATGGTACTTCCTGCTGCGATGATGACATCATCTTCAATGGTCACGGGTGCGACCAGTTGTGTGTCTGAGCCGACAAAGACATTTTTACCAATGACGGTCTGGTACTTGTTCTTCCCGTCATAGTTACAGGTAATGACACCCGCACCGATGTTGGAACCGTCATCTATGGTGGCATCACCAAGGTAAGCCAGGTGACCTGCTTTGACACCTGTTAAGGTAGACTTCTTCACTTCGACAAAGTTCCCGATGTGTGTATCGACAAGGATAGACTTTGGTCTGACTCTTCCCATAGGACCGACATCTGAATTATCAAGTGTAGAGTCTTCCACTACAGAATTGGCTTTTATGTGAGAATTTTTAATGACCGAAGCCCCTTGTATGCTCACGCCGTTCTCCAAAATACATTCACCCTCAAAAGAGGCACGACAGTCAATGTAAATGGTTTCAGGCAAACGCATGGTCACACCATTCTTCATCCACTCCGTACGTATACGTCTCTGCATGATCTCTTCAGCCTGAGAAAGGTCGAGTTTGGAGTTGACACCTTTGAACTCTTCTTCCTGAACGTAGATCGGATTGACCACTTTTCCCTCATCCACAGCCATTTTGACAATATCTGTAAGGTAATACTCTGCCTGGGCATTGTCATTGCTGAGTTGTGGGATGTAACGCTCAAGCAGTGCGGTATTGACCGAATAGATACCTGCATTGACCGTTTTTGTCAAAAGCTCTGCTTCATTACAGTCTTTCTGCTCGACGATCTCTTTTACCTGTGCCTCATCAATGATGACACGTCCATAGCCGCTGGGGTCATCGAGTTGAATGACTGACATGTTAATGTCAGCATTACCCGAAGTTAAAGCCAGAAGAGAATCTTTGGTAATGAGCGGCATATCACCGTTCAGAATGAGGGTACGCTCGTTTTTGGTCTTGACACCCTTCATGGCCCCGCCTGTTCCGGGGAACTGCGCGGCATCCTGCATATGAAAGTGAATCCCTTCATAATGGGCTTCGATCTCTTTTTGAATACGCTCTGCCTGGTGGTAAAGCACCACGATAATATCGTCCGAGATCTCCTGTGCCGCATCAATGGCATGGAAAAGCATAGATTTTCCAGAGATTTCATGTAAGACTTTAGGAGTAGTAGATTTCATTCGTGTTCCCTGCCCTGCGGCAAGAATAACAACGCTGATAGAATTTGTATTAGACACTTTTGGTACCTTTTAGATAAAATGACACCTATTATTAGAGATGCCTTATAGTATCGTGATTATATCTAATTGAAATTAAGTGAGTGGTAAATGACATGTAAACATTTTGGAACCTGTGGTTCCTGCGGGCTTTATGAACTGAATTATCAAGAACAACTGGTACAAAAAGAGAAGAGGGTTTCCGCACTTTTGGCACCTTTTTATACAAACAATTTAGAACTCTTTGACTCTCCCGATTCCCACTATCGTGCCCGTTCGGAATTCCGTATCTGGCATGAGGGTGAGCGTTGTGATTATGCCATGGGGAAGATGCCTGTAGACGGTGTGCGTGAAAAGGGTGCCATCAGCATAGAAGAGTGTCCCAAGGTCATCGAGCCTATTGAAAAACGGATGTGGAGACTCCTGGAGAAGATCAACGCTTCGCAGGAAGTACTTAAAAATCGTCTTTTCGCTGTGGAATTTTTAGCAACCACAACAGATGAATGTCTCATTACTTTGCTTTATCACCGAAAGCTCGATGATGTCTGGTCTGAAGAAGCGAAAAAAATCGAAGCCGAGCTGGATTGCAAGGTGATGGGTCGCAGCCGTAAACAGAAGGTGATCCTCTCCGATGAATTCGTCACAGAAAAACTGGATATTGACGGTAAAACCTTTACTTATGTGCAGTACGAAAGTGGATTTACACAACCCAACCCGACGGTCAATGTGAAGATGATAGAGTGGGCCATCGCGCAGGCCAAAAAAGTCGGGCATGGTGACTTTTTGGAGTCTTACTGCGGTTTAGGCAACTTTACCCTGCCGCTCTCTCACTACTTTGATAAAGTACTGGCCACAGAGATCTCCAAACGTTCTATCCACGCGGCTCTGGAGAACTGTGCACTGAATAACATCAGCAATATTACTTTTGCCAGACTGGCTTCCGAAGAGATGACCGAAGCATTGAACGGTGTACGTGAATTCAGCAGATTAAAGGACATAGACCTTGACGCTTACAACTTTTCAACTGTGTTGGTCGACCCTCCAAGAGCAGGACTGGATGCAGGGACCATCGAGCTCATCTCCGGTATCGACAACATCATTTACATCTCCTGTAACCCTGAGACCCTGGCACGCGATCTCGAAACGCTCACGAAAACCCACAGGGTCATGGAAGCAGCCATGTATGACCAGTTTCCGCACACCGAGCATGTCGAGAGCGGTGTCTTTTTGCAAAAAATGTAAAGCGTAGACTATTGGGCACCTATTATTAGAGATGCCCTATTGCATTTTAATGACAATGTCTTCGAGTGAATTGGCACACATTTGAAGGCGTTTGCCTATCTCCTTGAGCTGTCTGAGCAGCTCTTTTTCCACAAACACTTTTTCTCTATCCTCACACTTTGAGAGCCGTGCCATCTCGGTAATATAGAGCCCGACAAGTGCATCGTAAGTGTCTCTGACCTCCTGTGCCTGTGTCACAACACTCGTGGTATCTTCTTCTTTCAGTTTGTCAAAGCCGTAGCGAAGCAGTTTCGCACCCAGGGTCAGTTTACGGATGAGCGGATGATAAGCCTGATCGAGATGCGATACTTTGTAGGCGTTGGCTTCAAGCAGAAAGTGTCTGATACTTATCGCGATCCAGTCCAGTTGTGTGATGACACGGTAGATGGACTCTCTGTCGATGGGGGTAATGAAGGCATTGAGCAGTTCCTTCATATTTTTTTCGCGGATGGCTTTGGCTTTGTGCTCATCATCGAGAATGGCCTGACAAGGCTGTCTTCCTTCCTGTGTAAAGCAGAGCAGCAGGTCATTGCTGATGCTCTCTATGGTATGGGCATGAAGCTGTAAGCCCTGTATGAAGTCGACCTCTTTGGGAAGAATATATTTTTTAAGCAGTGAGTGTATCATGATAAGGCTCCTAAGAGATGAGTGAGTAGATAGGCATAGAGTGCACCTAAGACGATAGAGACAGGGACATTGAAGAGCCAGCCTGCGATGATGTGTCCCGCCCGTCTCCAACCGACATGGGAAGGTTTTTCAGCCGCGCCGTTCCCCAGAAGTGTGGCGGTGACGACCTGTGTGGTCGAGGTCGGTGCACCGATGGCGGTGGCCAGGGTATTGACCAGTGCTGCGCCCAACTGGTTGGCAACAGAGTGGATGACCCGGATACGGTAGAGTTCAAAGCCCAGTGTCTTAATGATGCTCCACCCTCCGAACATGGTGCCCAGTGTAATGGCGGAAGTACACATGACGATCACCCAGAGCGGAATGCTGAAGTGCTGGGTCTCTCCGCTGGCAAGCAGCATCATTCCTATGATGGCCATGCCTTTTTGTGCATCGTTGGCACCGTGGGAAAACCCCAGCCAGGCAACGGAAAAGTATTGTGATACCACAAAAAGTGGGCGTATTTTAATGGTGAAACGTTTAAAGGTGAAGAAGATCAGTTTCATAATGATAAAGCCGACAATAAAGCCTAAAAAAGGAGAAGCAAAAAGTCCGACGACCACTTTCATGATGCCTTCCAGATGGTGCTGTTTGAGTGCTTCTATCCCCCAGTTGATGTGTGTGTTGCCTACCACAAAAAGCCCTGCACCGACCAGTCCTCCTGCTAGAGAGTTGGAAGAGGAGGAGGGCAGGCCGAATTTCCAGGTAATGAGATTGTAAGAGATGGCTGCCAGCAGTGCCGCAATGACCAGTGCCTGCGCCTGTGTACCCTCTGCCGCTGAAATGTCTATGAACGTTCCTACGGTATCGGCGACGGCAAGTCCTACCAGCAGTGGTCCCAAAAAGGTAAAAATGCTGACAATGGCAATGGCCACACTGCTCTTCATGGCACGCGAGGCAATGGCGGTCGCCACCATATCGGCAGCATCATGAAAGCCGTTGGTAAAATCATAGGCAAAAACAGTGACAATGGTCAATATAAGCAGTATGAGAGTCAAATCCATAGTTGATTTTACTCCAATCACTCTGAAAAGCAGCAAAAGCTGTTTTTATAGATTTTTTACGCTCATGAGAAATACAAGTGAGTAAAGTCTCAGGCAACGGCTTTCAGTTTAATGCCCAAAGCATCAAGTACCTTCAGAATGGTGTCAAATCTCGGTTTGACACCAGCGTTGAATGTTTTATATAAACTCTCTCGACCAAGCCCTGTTTCCTGGGCAATCTGAGACATGCCTTTGGCTCTTGCAATATCACCAATGGCAGACAAGAGCTCATCCATGTCTCCCTCTTCCAAAATTTGTGATATGTATTCTGCAATGAGTTCTTTATTGTCCAGATAATTGGCTGCATCAAATGTTCTTAGGTCAGTCATTGTGGTACTCCTTTGCCAGGTTTTTTGCCTTTTCAATATCTTTGGATTGCGTTGATTTATCACCACCAATCAGTAATAGAATCACAGCATGATCTTTTGTCGTATAATAAATACGATATCCGGGACCAGATGTGATCCTAAGTTCACTCACTTCATTCCCTAACGATTTATAATCTCCAAAGTTACCCATCCCGATTCTTTTAATACGACGGATAATAGAGATCTTTCCTTTTACGTCTTTGAGTTTGAAAAGCCACTTTGAAAAAGTGGCTGTTTCCTGAACTTTATATATCATGATTGTATCTTAAAAGATACAGACTGTCAAGAGGGTGAAAATGCATCTTTATTACCTTTTTTCTTTATGATAACAAAGTGTGAAAGAGAGTTAGAATAATGTTTCAAATTGTCATATTTTGATCTATAACCTTTGAATACGCTCTAAAAATATACTTTTATATAGTTTTAGACTTTTTCATCTCTAAATCTTTCTAAAATTATATTTAAGTATGTTTATAGACATTACACTCACTTTGAAAAGTTATAAAAGTAGTTTTTATATTATTTTTGTATAGTTGTGTCTTTAGAATATAAAAGGAGACAGATCAATGAATAAAACACTTTTTATGTTACTTACGGCAGGTATGTTTTTAATGCTACTGAGCGGATGCGCCGAAGATAACTACAATGCCGGCTATAACAGTTATGACAACAGAAGCAGCTATGACCGAAAAATGGATTATGTGGCACAGGAAGCTGTCAACGATGCTGCAAACCAACTCTCTGCACAGGATATTAAGAACTTGAATAACCTGAAGTAGGGTTATTCCTACAAATTTAATATATTCTGTATCTGATTATCTACTGATAATACCTGATTCGCAGGCATTATTCACTGTTTTTTGAGGAACACTATTTTTAAGATAACATTGAGATCTTGGTCCTTGGATAGTATTTGGTTTTACAAATGTCCATGCAATACAAGGGGTTTCCTCTATACATTTTCTTTGACAAACAGTTGCATCTCTAAGGTTTTCTAATCTTCTATAATCGCTTCCCATCCTATCAGTATTTCTCTCTATTTCCCCAACTTGGATTTGACTGTCTCTATAAATTTTTAGACTGTATTTTATTTTTTTCTTATGAATGGGGTTGGAGACTTTAAAGATGACTTTTCTGTTTGCATCGACACTTTCCATCGTTGATGCATAACTACCTGATCCAGATCCACCTCTGCTTCCAGGTGTTGCAGTAACTGAGCCGGATGCAGAGCCAGAAGCTTCCGTTAGTCTTTTAGCTTCAACTTCAAATTTTCCTTCATGCGTACCCCTGCCATGTTGACTGTTGTACAATGTTTTATTGACGATACCGCTACCTGTTTGCTGTTTTATTTTAAATCTAGGGTTTGGATTTCTTCCTTCTCCGGATATTTGCAGGGTAAACTTGTATGTACCTGGACTCATACTCATTTCTTTTTTATCAGGGTTGGTACTTGTCACTGTTATATTGTTCCAGTCTTGGAGTACTTCCGCAGATAATCTACTTGGTATTAACGTCACAAAAACAACTGAAGCCAGTAATAAAACATTCTTTTTCATCTTTTTTCCTCGTATGTAAATTTATTATATAGAATTTTAACATTGAAAAATCACTTAAGCGTTCTGTCTAAGAAGATCATGCTTCTATGATTTGTCTTAACTAAGACCAATATTTCATCTGCATATTGCTTGCAGGGTTCCTTTAACTTTCACTCTTTTTCCACCGTTATAGCGATATTTGTCACAACTTTCATCGTAATAATGAACACATTTAAGTAAATCAATACTTGGAGAACCATTGGCTCTACAAATATCTTTTGCCTCTTTTTTTAGAGCTTTTTTCAAAGCTCTATGACCACGTTTGCAATTACCTGTATGATATATTTTTACCTTTGTTCGTTGAAAGTCTGCCACACCTCGGTCATTACCTGAAATATTACTATGTATACCATTTGTGTAAGGGTCATCATCTAAACCTGAAGCGATAAAGCATGCTCCAAAACTAAAACTACTCAATAGTATAAGTGTGTAAAACCAGTTCATATTTTTTATTAATTTCATGTCAATATCCTTTTTTTAATAATTACACATAGCTCTAAATCGAGCTTTGACTCTTACCGTTCTTCCATTACTACCATGAGCTTTTGTACACCTGTATTTATTCCACTTAGTCATTATAAGTTTGTTTGATCGTGTTACTCCATTAGATCTACATACCTCTTTAGCTTCATTTTTAAGTGTTCTTTTTAATCTCTTATACCCTTGCCAACAATGTCTTTTGCTATAAGTGACTGTTCTTGTAGTGTCATATTCATAAGTACCAGTATTGATATGACCATCTGCAAATGTATATACTGTAGTTGTGCCCATTAAAATTGTAATGATCATAAAGAAGTTTCTATATCCAGAATTTAACTTTTTCATATTTTCTCCTTTAATTTAATCTTATAAATGATAACACTAAAAAATCACGTATCCGTTCTGTTTGTATGATATAATGCTTTTATGTTGAAGAAAATTAAAGAGATTCACTATAAAGATCTATTTCTTTATGGGTTTTATGGAAGTTATATAGTCATTACATCTTTGGCAACCATAATAGATTTTTTGATTCCAAATTATTTTGATGCGGTAGTTGACTTGATATCGGTACTTATAACAGCTCTTGCATTTAAATATTATCTAAAAACAAGAGACAGAGTATTGGCATCTATTATTTTATTTTGGATTGCCAGTATTGTGATCTTTATGTTTGTAATACATAACAATTTTGATATCAGTATTATATTTACATTGCTAATACCTATGGTGGCATTTATTTTACTTCCTACTAGGAGTCTGTCGGATTAACTCCTCCATAACCGATAATTAGATATAATAATATATATTCATAAGAACATATTCTACCAAGGCTCCATTTACATGATAACATTCAAAGCGACCAACAGAAACCA
>JALSUP010000039.1 GCA_027071315.1 Sulfurovum sp. | reverse complement strand
TTTATCTACTTTACTGTACGCTTCAATGAAATTTTGGTAGAATTAAACAATTGAACAAAATTCAACTTTATTTTAAGGATGTGACAGTGACACTATTTGGAACCGATGGCGTACGTGGACGTGCGGGTAAGAAGGTATCGGCAATTTCTGCCATGCGTTTGGCAATGGCAACAGGGATCTATTTCAGACAATTTTCAAAGACCAATAAGATTTTGGTAGGGAAAGATACACGACGCAGCGGGTATATGATAGAGAATGCGATCGTGTCGGGCTTGACTGCCGTTGGCTTTGATGTCATTCAAATAGGGCCTATGCCTACGCCTGCGATTGCCTTTTTGACAGAAAATATGCGTTGTGATGCGGGTATTATGATCTCTGCGAGTCATAACCCGTACGATGACAACGGGATCAAGTTCTTTGACTCGGAAGGGAATAAGCTCAACCGTGATAAAGAAGAGATCATTGAAGTGATCTATGAAGATGATGATCAGATCGATGACGCACAGGTGACAGGTAAAGCCATAGGAAAATCCAAGAGGATCGATGATGTGATCGGACGTTATATTGTCCATATCAAAAACTCTTTCCCCCGTCATTTGAGTCTGGCCGGTATGCGTGTGGTGATCGATTGTGCCAACGGTGCGGGGTATATTGTCGGGCCTACCATTTTGAATGAGCTGGGCGCAGAAGTGGTCGTGATAGGGGCGAACCCGAACGGCTTTAACATCAATGACGGCTGTGGGGCAACCTGTGCGGACAATCTTGCAAAAATCGTTCTGGATAAACGTGCTGATGTGGGAATAGCACTTGACGGTGATGCTGACAGACTGGTGGTGGTGGATGAAAAAGGCAATATTGTCGATGGCGATAAACTGATGGCTGTCCTGGCAGTACACTTGAAAGAGCAGGGGACACTGAAAGGCGATGGTCTTGTTGCGACGGTGATGAGCAATGAAGGTCTGGGAGATTATCTTGCTACGGAAGGTCTGAAACTGTACCGTTCCGCCGTAGGAGACAAGAATGTGGTGGCTCTGATGCAGGAGAAGGGGATCAACATTGGCGGTGAACAGAGTGGGCATATCGTCTTCTCTGATTATGCAAAGACGGGTGACGGGATCTCTTCTGCCCTGCAGGCATTGGCACATTTGGTGATGACAGGCAAAAAGGCAAGCGAAGTCTTTAACCCTTATGAGTCTTACCCTCAGCTTCTGGTCAACCTTATGGTGGAAGAGAAGCGGCCTTTTGAGGAAATAGAAGGACTGGATGCCTTAAAAGAGAAGGTGGAAGCACAGGGGATGCGTCACCTCTTCAGGTATTCAGGCACTGAAAATAAAGTACGTCTTCTTCTTGAAGGCAAAAATATGAAAGCCCTTGAAATCATGATGGAGGAGTGTGAACGCTTCTTTAGAGGTGCCTTGGCTTAATGCGGATTTTTGCCATTTTTCTCCTGACTGCCATAGGAACATTCATTATAGACCAAAACATTAAGATGCTTTTTGTGGAGGGGTATTACCGTGCTGGAAGCTGTATTGACCTCTCTTTGCACTACAACAAAGGGGTGGCATTTTCCATGTTCGCTTTTGTGGGGCCTTACCTGAAATGGATACAGGCACTTTTTATTGCCGGTATTTTGTATTATGTGCTTAAAGAGGGCTATTTGAAGCGTTATGCTTTTCCTGTGGGACTGCTGATCGGCGGAGCACTTGGCAATGTGTATGACCGTTTTGTACATGGCGGTGTGGTAGACTATGTGGCCTGGCATTGCGGTTTTAATTTTGCTGTGTTCAATTATGCAGATGTGGCCATTGATGTGGCGGTGGCCTGGATCATCGTGATGGTCTATTTCTTTCCGGAAGATAAAGCCAAAGCATGAAGCACTTTTTTCGCCTTCTCTTTCTACTGCTTTTAAGCCATGTCTCCCTCTCTGCGGGAGCATTTACTGTCAATATCTGTCCCTCTTCAGAAACACGCTTTTCACACATTAACATACTCGACCAGAAACAGTTAATGTATGACAAGATTGATGGTTTGAAATTTTCAGAGCTCTCTGACCTGGCTTATGATAAAAAGACAAAAATACTCTATATGGTCAGCGATGAGGGAAAACTTTTTACCTTTCACGTTCTTTTTGGAGACCGCATCAGCAAGTTTGAACCACGTGGCTCTGTGAAACTAAAAAAGAAGTATGGAAAGAAATTTAAGAAATGGCGAAAAGACAGCGAGGGTATGACCCTCGACGGCAAAGGACATTTGCTGCTCTCTTTTGAAGGGAAGGCAAAAGTGGCCTGGTTTCATAAAAACTCAGAGAAACAGGGGCAGCAGATACGCAAATACACTTTGCCCGGAGAGTTACGCTCTTCTGCCAACTACAGAAGCAGAAATAAATCTTTGGAAGCCCTTGCCTGGCATCCAAAGTACGGTACCCTGACAGCTGCCGAGTGGCCTTTGAAAAAATACAAGAAGAAGAAACAGACTATTTATGCACTCAGCGGCAAAAAGTAGCACTTTAAAGCAGAACCTGAGGCCAAATCGGCCATCTCTGCCATTGAAGTGATGGACGATGGGAATATTCTGGTACTGGAACGCTCTTTTTCGGGCTACCTGAACCCTTTTGTGGTAACCCTTAAAAAGGTGTATGTGAATAGATGCAAAAAAGGCATGTGTGAGACAAAAGTGTTGTTGAAAATGGACAGTCACAAAGGTTGGGCAGTCGACAACTTTGAAGGCTTGGCACGTGTCGGAAAAAATCGTTATGTGATGATCTCCGATGACAATGACAATTTTTTTCAAAAAACCTTGCTGATCTATTTTGAAGTATTGGAGTCAAATGAAAAATAAAATACTCTACGGCATACTTGGCATCATGCTTTTAAGCATGGTTTTTTTTGGCAACAGGGCATACAGGGAAGCCAAAAGTTATGAAACCATCACTTCTACCCTTGTGGCACAAATGTCTGCAAAAAAGCTGGCGACCTTTCAGCTCAAAGAGCTTGCCGAGACTTTCTCTTTCGGTTACTATAAAAACGATAAAAAAAGAACCATAGAAGCACTCAAAGCAAAGGCACAGACACATAAAGCAGAGAGTCAAAGAAATATGTACTGGTTCATGCTTTTACTCTTGGGCATACTGGGGTCTTTTTTCCTTCTCTCTTTACGTGCCTTTACCTTCTTTGGTGCTTTGGCTGCATCGGTGACACTCTTTTACGGGCTGATTACGCCTATTATGATGGTGACCATTCATAAAGATGTGGAGTATTTGGGAGATGTGGTACTCTCTTTTGAATCCAAAGGTGTCATTGGTTCCATTCAAAAACTTTTTGAAAATGGGGATGTGGTCGTTGCAGGTGTGATCCTGCTCTTCTCTGTCATCATCCCCACACTCAAAACATTCTCTCTTGCTTTTGTGGCTGTGTTCCTGCAAAGTCGCTTTGCCCACGGCATCGTTACTTTCTTTAAGATGATAGGAAAATGGTCTATGGTAGATGTTTTTGTCGTGGCAACATTTCTGGTCTATTTGACCGTGAACAAAGGAGATGTGAGCCGTGCAGAAGTAGAAGTAGGGCTCTACTTCTTTCTGGCCTATGTGATCGTCTCTATGCTGGTGAGTTTGTCAGCAGATAAAATGTTACATAAGCAGAAGGCTTAAATCACCATCTCCACATCGTCATGGTCTGAAAAATATTTGAAGA
>JALSUP010000038.1 GCA_027071315.1 Sulfurovum sp. | reverse complement strand
CCTTTTTTGAACGAATCATAGCAAGGGTCAATAACAAAAGTATTACAAAAAATTGTTTGAAATTGAAATTTTGGATATACTTTCCGCAATCAATATCAGGGATGAAAAAATGAAAAAATCTATCATGTTACTAAGTATTCTGTTACTCACTTCTCAATTACAGGCGAACAGCAGCACAGGTAGTGAGTTAAGTCATGTTGCCGGAGGCGTTGTCATGGCTGGTGCGATCACCGCAGTTGTAGATAACTATTTCCCTGATTATACAGAAGACCGGCAGCTGATCGGTTTTGGTATCAGTTCACTCCTTATCATCATAGAACAGGGGATTGAAATTGCACAGGACAGCAGTGATGTACAGGGAGAAATGCTGGATATGGCTGCACACATAGGCGGCTCTGCACTCGGTGCCTATATCACGGACCAGTATATTTTAGCACCTGTTATTAAAGTATCACCTCAAGGGGATAAGGCAATCGGACTGCAAGTTACACATTCATTTTAAAATTTAAACCTTTATCTTCTGCCACTCTCCGCTGTTAAAACGACTCCAGAGCCAGATGGCTTTGACAAAAGTATCGGAGATCATCGCAAGATAGACAAAAAGAATGTTTTCAAAATACCAGGAGAGCAAAAATGCAGGAATGATACGTACGAACCAGAGAGAGATCAGGTTGATCTTCATAGTTTGTCTACTGTCACCTGCCCCGCGCAAGGCACCTGAAAGGACAAAGTTAAACGCCAAAGGAATCTGTGAGACACCGACAATACGCAAATAGAGACTGGCCTCTTTAATGGTTTCTGCATCATTCGTAAAGAGCCAGACGATCTTTTCGGGCATGAGGATCATGAAAAAAGAGAGAATGAACATAAAGCCCGAAGTGTACTTCAGTACCAGCATCACATCTTCTCTTGCCTGTTCAGGTTTTTTGGCACCCAGTCCCTGCCCCATCAGCGCCATAGCGGCAATGGTGAAACCGATACCCGGCATGAATGCCAGCCCCTCTACACGCAGACCTATCTGATACCCAGCAAGCACCGCTGTACCGTAATGGGCGATGACCACCGTGAAAAGCATAAACGATCCGAAAGTCAGTGAACGCTCAATGGAAGCGGGAATGCCCACTTTCAGCGCACGCCGCAGAAGTGTCCTGGAGAAGAGCGTCATCGGTAC
Organism: Sulfurovum sp.; assembly: GCA_027071315.1. GTDB lineage: Bacteria > Campylobacterota > Campylobacteria > Campylobacterales > Sulfurovaceae > Sulfurovum. Next base: position 82,540 of record JALSUP010000038.1, on the reverse strand, counting down.
AAAAGGGGTCTTTCCTCTCACATAGAGGACCACATAGACCAGAAACTCCAGGGCATTGACAATGACAGTACCGACAGCAGCACCCATAACACCCAGTTCGGGGAAGCCGTAGTTTCCAAAAATAAACAGGTAATTCAAAATAATATTTAAAATGATCGAAACGATCTTCACTTTCATAGGCGTGGTCGTATCGCCTGCTGAATTCAAAGAAGAGACAAAGACCATTTTGATGAAAATAAACGGCATCATCCATGTCAGCATCTGGACATAGTCTTCTCCAAGCGCAACCACTTCGGGAGCGGTACCGAACCAGACATAAATGTTGGATGCAAAAAAATACCATGCGACCATGGCGGGGATACTCAGCATGAATGCAAAACGCAAAAGCGTAGATAGCCCTATGGATGCCCGTTTCATTCTCCCTGCACCCACAAAGCGGGAAAGCAATGCTGACGTTCCCACATGCAGTACGGTCAACACAGCAAAGACCAGCATAAGGGACTGTAAACCAAGTCCTACAGCAGCAACAGCAAAAGCAGAGATACGCCCCACCATAATAAGATCGGTCACAACCTGCAGCATATCGAGCAGCGAATTTATGGCAGCAGGGATGGAGAGTTTGAGTATTTTTTGGTGTTTGGGAGGGAATCGTTTTAGCATTATTTCTCTTTTAGCTTGCGATGAGTTGGGAAAGATGCGCATAGAGTGCAACGATGATAATAGACGCCCATGCCATCATCCAGGCAATCGCACGCTGGCGTTTCCCAGACTTGAACATTTTCATGGTTTTCATCATTACTACAGGGTAAGCAATGGTGGCAATGAATTCAGGCAGATAGGTCATCACGGTCAGGTCATATTTGGCAATGGCCATTTTGACAGCAGCAAAAGAGGTATAGACAAAACCATAGACTACCAGGATCATCAGCATTTGAAAGAGCATAAAGAGGAAATTGGCTCCAGATTCGTTACTTTTATCGTTGTAGTATTGCATATTTATTTTCTCGCTCCCGATAAAATGCTTACAATGGCTTCACTCAAAGCCTCTTTCTCCAAGATCCTTACCTTGGCATCATATGCGGTAAAGTCCAAGCCCTCTTTGGGAATACTTTTTTGCAGTACGATTTCTCCCCCGTCAAGTTCAGACGAAACATAATGTATCGTCACACCGCCCTCGTCAAATTCGTCATGGTAACTTTTTTCAATCGCATTCAATCCTTTGTGCCGGGGCAGGAGTGAGGGGTGCAGGTTGACAGCCTTGACAGATTGTGTAAACACAGGTGTCAAGATACGCATAAAACCTGCCAATACTGTCAACTCCGCCCTATAGGGTCTTAAGCGTTCAAGGACGGCTCTGTCGAAACTTTCACGGTTTTCAAACTGTTTTGAATCTACTGTTTCCAGAGGGATATCGTGCTCTTTTGCAACGGCAATACCCTCTGCATTTGGGTTATTTGTCAAGGCAACGACAACCTGTAGCTCTTTGTTGTGTAAATATTTGACAATATGGGCAAAGTTAGATCCTTTGCCACTAAAAAGTACGGCTATCTTTTTCATAAACGTATTCTATCGTTTTAGGCTTTATTGTGCTTATGTGTACATATAGCTTTTGGCATAGCTGTGCTAGAATATTTTTATGTTTCGTATCTTATTGCTCTCATTTGTACTGTTTATGTATGCTTCTGCCTCTGTGTTACAAGAGAGTATTGACAAGGCGCCTGTGGGTGCGACCATCAAACTGCCCAATGGTCTCTACCAAGGCAACATTGTCATCAACAAAGCCCTGACACTTTTAGGAAAAGGAGATGCCGTACACATTCAGGGAAAAGGCAAAGGCACGGTCATTACCATTAACAGCGACAATGTCATTCTGAAGAACCTGCACATATCCGGCTCCGGAGAAAGAATGGAAAACCTGGATGCCGCCATTGAGCTGCACCATGTAAAGCGCTGTACCGTTGACAAGTGTACGATCTCCGATGCCCTCTATGGGATCGATATGAATATGGTACAGGAGTGTAACATCAGCAACAACCACATACGCTCCAAACCCTTCGATATTTCTCTACGGGGAGATGCCTTGAAGATCTGGTATGCGAAAAACAACCTCATCAAAAACAATACCATTGAAGAGAGCAGAGATGTGACGCTTGCATTTGCAAAACACAATCGTATAGAAGGCAATACTTTCAAAAACAACCGTTTTGGTCTGCACCTCTCTATGAGCCCGCACAATGTCATAAAAAACAATCTCTTTCAGTACAACTCTGTGGGCATGTTACTCATGGGAGTGAAAGATACCAATGTGACTGGAAACAGGATATTGAGTTCCAAAGGTGCTGCGGGCATTGGTGTGGTCGCAGATAAAGTGTCCAACTTTCACTTCAGCAACAATGTACTCAAGTACAATGCCAAAGCCCTCTACATCGATACCAAAGCTGCAGAACAGACCCGACAGCGATTCATCTCCCACAATCTCTTTTTATACAATGGGGAAGCCCTGCATTTTCATGCCGCCATCAAAAACAATGTCATCACACACAATGTCATCAAAGGCAACATGGATGATGTCGTCAAAGACACACGCGACGGATACACGAGAAATAACCTGATCGCCTATAACTACTGGGGCAGATACGAGGGATTTGACAGGAACAGAGACAACATTGGGGACGGTCCGCATCAAAATTTTATCTATAGTGACCAGCTCTGGCAGTATGACCATCAGGCCAAATTTTTCTACGGCACACCCATTATGTCCATTATCGATTTCCTTTTTAAAGTAGCACCGTTCATTAAGCCTGTGTTACTGCTGGAAGACAGCAAACCGCTTATGCAGGAAGAGACAACTCCAGATTTACCACTTCAGCAATAATATCTGTGGCCAGCAGAGCATAAGAAGCACCCTTATACTGCTTTGCTGCAAGTACCAAGGCTAAAGAAGCCTGCTGACTTGCTTCAAGGGCAGAGTATCCCTGTGCCAGAAGAGAGACAATGAGTCCCGAAAGAACGTCTCCTGATCCTCCTTTACTCAAAACGGAAGAGCCCAAAGGGTTAATGTAGAGATCTTCCTCCTGCATCATCAGCATCGTTGCCCCTTTTAAGAGTAAAGTGACATGCGGGTAACGTGCATTAAAATTTCGTACTGTTTCAAAACGATTTTTTTGTATCTCTTCTACTGTTAACACTTCACCTGTCAAAATTTTCCAGAGAGAGACGAACTCTTTGGGGTGCGGAGTAATGACAATTTCACGCTCTTTTTGTTTCAGTACAGAGAGTAGTTCTTTAGAATAAAAGCTGTCCGCATCCAGAACAATAGGCAAATGGGACTCAATGACATACTTTTGAAGGAAGTCAGAGTCAAAGTGGTCTCCCAACCCCATACCTATAGCCAAGGCCGTGGCATTGTCAGGCACGACTGTGGAGTGCATCAGAAATGCTGGAGGGGAAATTTTTTCATGCACGACTAAAGTTGTCAGCCCTGCACCAAATCTGCTGGCTGCCGTACCTGCAATGATCCCCGCACCCTCTTTCTCTCCGCAGAAAATAGCCGCATGGCCAAAACTCCCTTTATGCGTCACCTGCTTCTTTCTACCTGGCAGACAAAGGTCTAAAGCTTCCAGAACCTGTACCGCACTCACCGTTTCATAATGCTCTCGGCTTATGCCGAGGTCAACCTGAATGATCTCACCTGTCACATCTTTACTCTCATCGACATACAAAGCTTCTTTGAGGGCTCCCATAGTGATGGTCACATCTGCTTCGAAGGAGAAGGGAGAGAGTAAGCCTTTTTCATTGACACCAGTAGGAATGTCACAGGCGATCTTAAACCCTTTCAGAGCGTTGAGTTTATGAATGATCTTTTGTGTTTTTGCATCTAATTCCCTACTGAGCCCTGCCCCAAAGAGAGCATCGACCACAACATCTGCCTCCTGCACCACATCAACCATGTTCACACCCAGAGCTTCGGCTCTTTTCAACTGTATTTTTGCCATCTCTGACTTCACAGGAAAAGGAAGAAAAAGTCTGACATCATATTCACCATGAAGCTGCCGTGCCAGAACAATACCGTCTGCACCATTGTTCCCCACGCCTGCAACAATGAGAAGCGTCGAACCTGGCACACATTTACTTTGAATGTACTCGGCCATCCCTCTTGCGGCATGTTCCATTAAAATATCTTCATTCAGTCCATACTGTTCATAACAGCGTTTGTCCAAGTCATAACACGATTTAAATACCTTTTGCATCACATTTCCTTTAAAGAATCATATTTTTATCTTACCATAAATTTATTTCGATATAATCCGTCACTTTGTTTCCATTCTGAACTTGAGTCAGAATAATTTTAAACAGGAAGGGGGTGCTTTTTATGCCAGGAATTAAATTAACTTCACGTGATTCATTTGATGACGCTTACAGAAAATTCAAAAGACAATGTGACAGAAACCTAATCGTAACTGAGGCGAGAGCCAGACAACACTACGAAACTGAGACTGAAAAAAGAAAAAAAGAGAAAATTGCAACGCGCAAAAAGATCCTTAAGAAACTCTTCATGCTTAGAAGATACGAGTCTAGACTCTAATAGGGTCTTTGGCAGAGCTTTGGCTCTGCTGCTCGCTCTACACTTTTTCCAAAAACCCCACAAAATACTCCAAACTCATTACATCTTAGACAACTTTTCGATAAAATAAAAATAATTATTTTTCAAAAGGGTTTCCTATGACATTTACAACACCGCTACAAAAAGACGCCGTCAAGATCATGCTCCTTGGTTCAGGAGAACTGGGTAAAGAGGTTGCCATCGAGGCACAGAGACTGGGCATCGAGGTAATTGCCGTGGACAAATACGAAAATGCCCCTGCGCACCTGGTCGCCAACCGTGCCTATACCATCGACATGCAGGATGAAGCAGCCGTCCTTGAAGTCATTGAGAAAGAGCAGCCGACTTACATACTTCCGGAAGTGGAAGCCATTGCTATCTCTGCCTTGTTTGAAGCAGAGAAGAGAGGTTTTCATGTCATTCCCAATGCCGAAGCCGTTAACAAGACGATGAACCGCAAGAACATCCGTGTTTTTGCAGCAGAAGAGCTTGGGCTCAAAACATCCGGCTATGAGTTCGTTACTACTCTTGAAGGACTGAAAGCAGCAGGTGAACGCATTGGCTTCCCTTGTGTCATTAAGCCGGTGATGTCCTCTTCAGGACATGGACAGAGTATTGCCAGAACAGCCGATGACATCGCAAAATCCTGGGAGATCGCAAAAGAAGCGAGAGGGGATGCTTCTGAACTTATTGTCGAAGAGTTCGTGCCTTTTGACTATGAGATCACTCTGCTGACTGTACGTAATGAGACAGGCACTATCTTCTGTGATGCCATTGGACACGTGCAAAAAGACGGAGACTTCATCTTGTCATGGCAGCCAATGCAGATGAGTGATGCTGCCCTGCAAAAAGCCAAAGACATTGCCAAAGCGGTGACTGATGGTCTTGGCGGTCGCGGTATCTTCGGGGTGGAGTTCTTTGTCAAAGATGAAGAGGTCTACTTTTCTGAACTCTCCCCACGACCACATGACACAGGTATGGTCACACTCATTACCCAAAGCCAGAGCCAGTTCGCTCTGCATGTAAGAGCAGTCCTCGGACTGCCATTGGAATATACGACTTACGGTTCAGGTGCCTGTGGTGCCTACAAAGCGAAAAATGAAAGCCATACTCCAGTACTTGAAATCCCCGATGCTTCTTTCACGAAAGACTCTTTTGTCCGAGTCTTTGGAAAACCGGAATCGCATGTGGGTAGAAGAATGGCTGTCTCTCTGGTACTCGATGAAGTCGAAACAGCCAAAGAGCGTGCCTTAGCCATTGCAGCAAGCATTAGTGACCGTTAAATGAGACAGCTTTCACTCAAAGGAAGAACCTACCCTACCGACTTAAACCCCGGGGGGACTGCTTTTGGCGGTTGGGTGATGGCAAAAATGGATAAGGCTGCCAGTATTGCAGTCGATGACATCATCAAATCTCCGGCAGTCACGGTCACCGTTTCACGTATCAACTTTCTCAAACCCATCCATAACGGTGATATCTTTACCATTTACACAGAGATCACAGCCATCGGTACCTCTTCCATAACCATTTACGTCTCTGTCGAAGTCAAAAATGTTGAAACCAATGAGCAGTATGAAGTCACCTCTGCAGAATTCAAATTTGTGGCTATCAATGCCGAAGGAAAACCTGTCAACGTTCGTTCTGTATTGAGAGATCAGATTGACGAAGATACGCAAGCACTTTTATAAGGAAACCCTATGAAATTAGTAATACTCGATGCCAAAACCCTAGGCACAGACCTTGACCTCTCACCTCTGGAACAATTCGGTACCCTCACCCAATACCAGACCACCGCTGCCAATGAAACCGCAGAACGCATCAAAGATGCCGACATTGTCATCAGCAATAAAGTTTTGGTCAAACAGCCGGAGATAGATGCCTGTCAAAACCTGAAACTCATCTGTATTGCAGCTACAGGTATGAACAATGTGGATCTTGACTATGCCAAACAAAAGGGCATTGTCGTTAAAAATGTAGCAGGGTATTCTACACAGTCTGTTGTACAGCATACTTTTGCCATGCTCTTTTACCTGAGAGAAAAAATGGCCTATTATGACAGGGTCGTGAAAGAGGGTACCTGGTCAAGATCGGCTCTCTTTACCGATGTCAGCAGACCTATTTCTGAAATTTATGGTAAAAAATGGGGTATCATCGGGCTTGGAAGCATAGGAAGAGAAGTCGCAAAAATCGCCACAGCCTTTGGTTCGGAAGTCTTCTATCACTCCACTTCAGGCAATATACGCCAGGAGATCTATGGGCATATGGACCTGGAAACACTCTTAAGTAGCTGTGATATCATTTCCATTCATGCACCCCTCAATGCCCAGACTGAAAACCTCATTCATGCTTCAAACCTGAAACTGTTAAAAGAGAAAGCGATACTGCTGAACCTGGGAAGAGGAAGCATTGTCAATGAAATTGACCTGGCAGAAGCACTTAACAGCCGTGAAATTTATGCAGGACTGGACACCCTGACACCCGAACCCATAGCAGAGAACAATCCGCTCATGTCGCTAGACAATCCAGACCGACTTCTCATTACACCTCACATTGCCTGGGCAAGTGTGGAAGCACGACATAAGCTTTTAGAAGGTATTGTCAACAATATTGAAACATATTTAAATAACGCGTAGGGTGCGTAATCACGCACCACATATTCAAATTCGCATACATAAATATATTTGCCGAAAGGCCTGAAAAGGTGCATGAATACGCACCCTACAAGATACCAGACAAAAAGGGTTAATATATGGTCGATGTTCTCATTATAGGTTCCGGAGGTGCAGGACTCACAGCAGCACTCGCGGCAAAAGAAGCTGGTGCTTCTGTTTTAGTGGTCGGGAAAAGCTCACCCACCACCTCACAAACTTCTATGGCACAGGGAGGCATTAACGCTGCCCTGGGCAATGCCGGAGAAGACCATATCTCTTCGCACATCGCTGATACCATCAAATCTGCCCATGGTCTCTGTGACGAAGACATGGTACGAAAGATGTGTGCAGATGCTCCCGAGACCATAGCCTGGCTTAATGAAATCGGTGTACCCTTTTCCCGTTTAGATAACAATGCACAGGGTAAAAATTCTGTTGCACAACGTCAGATGGGTGGGGCCTCGGCCAAACGTGCCTGTTATGCACAGGACTACACCGGACTGAAGATCCTGCATACCCTTTACGACACCTGCTTAAAAGAAAATATTGACTTTTTGGAAGAGCATTATCTGCTCAATCTCATTGTCAAAGATGACATTGTCAAAGGCGCAACCTTTTTAAATATCCGCTCCGGAGAAGTGGTACAGATAGATGCCAAATCCGTGGTCATGGCAACAGGCGGTTACGGAGCACTCTACCACGGAAACACCACCAATACCTACGGTTCCACAGGTGACGGTGTGGCTGCGGTACTGCGTGCAGGCGGGGCTGTATCGGACATGGAATTCATACAGTTTCACCCTACCGCACTTAAGCACTCGGCCATTCTCATCTCCGAGTCTGCCCGTGGAGAAGGCGGCTATCTGGTCAATGAAAAAGGGGAACGTTTTGTCGATGAACTCAAACCACGAGATGAAGTGGCACGTGCCATCTTTGCACAGATCTCCGAAGGGCAGCGTGTCTTTTTGGATGTCAGGCATTTAGGAGAGGAGAAACTGATGGAGCTGCTTCCACAGGAAGTAGAGCTCTGCAAAATGCATGAGCATGTTGACCCTGCGACTGAACTCATCCCCATTAAACCCGTGGCACACTACACCATGGGTGGGATCGATGTGGACTATGCCCTTGAAGTGACCGGCATTAAAGGCTGTTTTGCTGTGGGAGAATGTTCCAATGCCAAAGTACACGGTGCCAACCGACTGGGAGGAAATTCCCTACTGGAAATTGTTGCCTTTGGACGTTTTGCAGGAGAAAATGCTTACAAACACTCCATCTATGCCTCTTCCAAACCTGCAGAACAGACACAAAAAGAGAAAGACCGTTCAGAGATAGAAGCACTCTTTACTCAGGAAAATGTACAAAGTTTTTACCCTTACCGTGAAGCACTCGGAAACCTTTTTTATGAAAAAGTAGGGATCGTCAGAGAGAATGCTCAACTCAATGAAGCACTTGAAGAGGTCATTTCCATGCAAGTGTCACAAAAAACATTGGGCATTGCAGACAAAAGCCGAACAGACAATCAAAACCTCACCGACTTTTTAGAATTTAAAAATGCCCTACTTCTCGCACCGACTATCATCTCTTCTGCGATTGCCCGAGATGAAAGCCGTGGGGCACACTTTAAAACTGGTTTTGAAGCAGAGAACGATGCACTAAAAAAACATATTGTTTTACAATGGAAAAGGGAGGACTAATATGCAAATAAAAATCTTACGTTCCGACACCAACACCCATCAGCTCTACTCCCTCCCCGCAGGTGAGATTCCACTTCTCAATGCGCTTACCTACATCAAAGAGACACAGGATGCCACACTCACCTTTTCAGCAGGCTGTCGTGCTTCTGTCTGCGGCACCTGTGCGGTACGTGTCAACGGCAGGGAAGAGTTAGCCTGTGCCTACAAAGTCAAACCCGGTGATGTCATTGAACCCTTGCAGTATCATCCTGTCCTACGAGACCTCAAAGTGGACAAACAAAAAGCCAAAGAAACCTTAGCCAAAAGTACTGCCTGGCTGCAATCTGCACAGGAAGCTACGCTGACACATAACGATGAAAAATTCACAGAGAAGCAGACAGACTGTATACTCTGTGACGCCTGCTACTCTGCCTGCCCTGTCTATGCTGTCAACCCTGACTTCCTGGGTCCCTTTGCCCTGACACGTGCCTACCGTTACACTTCTGATAAACGGGAAGCTAATGTCAAAGCGACCATTGATAACATTCAAAGCAATGGTGTCTGGGATTGTACGCTCTGTGGTGAGTGTACAGCTGTCTGTCCAAAAGGAATTGACCCGAAAATGGACATTACGATGTTGAGGGGGACTTCATTGCAGCACGGGCATTCTGACCCGAGTTTTGCTACGCAGAGTTTTGGCACACCGGATTTTGGATTTGATCCGAATGGTGGGTTTTAATATTGCAATCTGTACATGCAAGTTTTAATCATTTGAACAATCATGCAGCTGTAGGATGTTGTGCCCTCACAACACCGATTATTTTGAATTGTTTTTAAAACTTCCTCTCATTTTGATCGTGGTGTTGTTTCTCTCTGTCACTTTTTTCTTTTTTGCAATGCGCAAAAAAAGAAAGAAGTAACCAAAAAAGAAAAAAGCACAAACTGCTGGCGTGTTGAAAAAGCTTTTATCGCAAGTGATGTTTTTATAGGCATTAGTTCTTCCCGTAGTATGCAAATTTATTTTCTACAAAAACTATACATTTGGCGAAAGCCAAGCTATAATTGCTCTACCTGTTGTGGCGAACGCCCTTGAAAGCAATAGCGATTCGAGAGCCACAACGCTTTTTTGCTTCGTTTTTTCTAAAAAAATGAAGAGAGAAGTACGCCACAATCATGTAAAAAGGAAGTAAAATCAAAAAAACATCCCTTAAGATAAAAATAAATAATAAATTTTATAAACGTACTAAAGAACAAGAAGAAGAAAAATGGAAAGAAAAAAATGCAAAAAACATAGAAAAATTCAATGAAAGAGTTGAAAAGTCTGGTGTTTTTTCCAATGGTTTGAGAAGTTTTTAATGACATAATTCGACGTGCATAGCAATATGCATTTGACTTCTTACGAATTGGATTTTAAGCGTTTAAAAAACCCTCAATAACCCCTTCCGGGATCTTCATAGGTCTCATCTTCTTAGCGTCAACAAAAACCCACTCCGTTTTTCCTTCCAAAATAACAGCACCATCACTAAGACGTGTCAATTCATACGCCCGTGTAGATAAAATTTTACCTATATCCACTATCCAGGTTTTCATTTCAAGTTCATCATTTTCAAAAGAGGGTTTTCTGTATTCGATATGGTGAGATTTAGCCACCCAGGTTCCACCAAATTCCAAACATTTTTCATATCCGGAATCTACGGAGGTACCATGTTTGGTAGCAGCTTCGATCATCCATGAAAGATAGGTCACATTGTTAACATGACCATTGAAATCAATGGCATCTTTTGTTACCGTGAAGCTGTAAATGTAAGGTGTCACTTAAATGTCTCTCGGGTCTACAATTTTCCCGGCAATAGCAGAGGCAGCAGCCACAGCTGAGTTCGCCAGGTAAATTTCAGACGTTCTGGCACCCATACGTCCGACAAAGTTACGGTTGGTGGTAGCGACACAACGCTCACCGTCACCTAAAATACCCATGTACCCGCCAAGACAGGCACCACAGGTAGGGTTGGAAACAACTGCACCTGCTTCGATGAGGATGTCCATTAAACCTTCATGCTGTGCCTGTAAAAAGATCTTCTGTGTCGCAGGCGTCACGATCATACGTGTGTGTTTAGCCACTCTCTGACCCTTCATGATCTTAGCAGCAATACGCAAGTCTTCAATACGACCGTTGGTACATGACCCGATCATCACCTGATCGATCTTCAAGTCATCTTCTACTGCCTGCTCTACCGGCTTACCGTTCGATGGAAGGAAAGGGTAGGCAATGACAGGAGAAAGATTCGCCATATCGATGGTAATTTCCTGACAATAGACCGCATCGTCATCTGAATAGTGAAGTTTCGGTTCAGATCTCAAGCCTCCGTTAGCCTCTTTTCTCTCTTCAAGATACTGTTGAGAGACAGCATCGACAGCAAAAATACCATTCTTAGCACCCGCTTCAATAGCCATATTACACATAGAGAATCTGTCTGCCATACCAAGATGAGCTACACCGTCTCCTGTAAATTCAATGGCTTTATACAAGGCACCGTCCACACCCAAAATACGAATAAGCTCCAAAATAATGTCTTTTCCGTAAATGTGTTCACCCGGTTTACCTACAAGGTTTACTTTGATCGTTTCCGGCACCTTAAACCAGTTACCGCCTGTAATGATAGAAAAGGAGATATCTGTCGAACCCATTCCTGTTGAGAAGGCTCCGAGTGCTCCGTGTGTACAGGTATGTGAATCCGCACCGATGATCACATCACCGGGAATAACCAGCCCTTTTTCAGGGAGCAAAGCATGCTCGATACCCATATCTTTTTCATCGAAGAAGTACTTCAAGTCATGCTTATAGGCGAACTCTCTGGAGATCTTTGCCTGATTTGCAGACGCAATGTCTTTAGCTGGGATATAGTGGTCCATAACGATAGCGAAAGCATCAGGATTGGCCAGCTTTTCCGCACCGCTCTCTTCAAAGGCTCTAATAGAAATTGGTGTCGTAATGTCGTTACCGATCGTCATATCTATTGGTACTCTTACGATCTCGCCTGCCTGTACGTCTTTACCGGCATGCTCAGAGAATATTTTTTCAGTAATGGTCTGTCCCATTTAAAATCCTTGTAATACATAATTACGCGAATTATAGCGAAAATTATTTATGGTAGAATTGCATCAATAAATTAAACCTCGTTCCCACCGTCCCCGGTGGGAATGCCTATGGATATTTTTAATTTTTAATGAATTGAAATATGCATTCCCACGCAGAGCGTAGGAACGAGAGCCAAAGGGCTCAAAATATGAAACTATACGAACTCAAAGCCATCGCCGAACGCCTCAATACCTTTACGTTCATCTCACGTGCACGACGCATTGAAGACAATACCCTTGAAATCATGTTCGATAAAGCTGAAAGCTACTTTTTCAACATGACGCGTGGACACAGTTTTGTCTACAAAGCCCCATCCCAAAGACCGCTTCAGGGCTACAATGCACCTTTTGACACGCTTTTGCATTCACTCCTGAGTGGCTCTAAACTTCTCAGCGTAGACGTGCCCAATAATGACCGTATTTTACGTTTTACCATTGCACCAAAAAGCAGTTATAAAGACAAGATCATCTACCTGCAGCTTGAATTTACCGGTAAAAACACCAATGCCATTCTGATTGACGACAATGAAGTGATCATTGAAGCTCTGCGGCACATTGATGCAGACAGTTCATTCCGTGTCATTCGTCCGGGGATGGAGCTTTTGAGCATTCCTCCCCATGAAAGAAGTGAAGAGAGCCAGGAGATTGCTGACATCGATGCACATCTTGAAGCACGTTATGAGACCATCCAAAGTAAAAAACTGCTTGAGATGAAAAAGCAGAAACTCTCTGTCACCAAAAAGAAGAGTGAAAAGCTTTCAAAACTCCTGGAAAAACTTCCCGATGAAGTCTCTCTTGCCAAAGATGAGACAAAGTACAAAAATTACGGAAACATCATCCTCTCCAACCTCTACCAGATCAAACCCTACGACAGCAAACTCAAAACCTATGATTTTGAAGGTAACGAGATCACTATTAAGCTTCCTAAAGACATCAAAGTCAACCGTATCTCCGACTACTACTTCAACCTCTCAAAACGTGCCAAGAGTAAAGCGAAAAATGTACATATTGAAAAAGAGAATCTGGAGAGTAAAAAAGCCTTTTACGACAACATTCATTATGCATTGGAGCAGGCAACAGAGCCCTATGAGTTAGAACTTCTTGTGCCTAAAAAGGCCAAGTCGCTACGTAAAAAAGAGAAACTCAGAGAGGGAGAACTCTTCTGGATTGAAGACTACAAAGTCCTTGTAGGAAGAAACTCCAATGAGAACCAGAAACTACTCTCCCTCGCCAAAGGAAATGACATTTGGATGCACACCCGTGAGATACCGGGTTCCCACGTTATCATCCGTACAGACAAACAAAATCTTCCTGACTCTGTATTGCAGGCAGCTGCTAAACTCTGTGTGGATTTTTCTACAGATATGCCGGGGAACTATCTGGTTGATTATACGAAGCGGAAGTTTGTGAAGATACAGGAAGGGTCAAGTGTAGAATATGATAAGTATAAGACGCTTTCAATTGTGAAAGAGGGGGTTGAGATTCGGGAATAATCTCAGATTTTCTTTCTTGATTTTGTGTAAAAATACAATTTTTATTTATTTTTAAAACTTTCCTCTTATTTTAATCTGTGGTGTTGTTTCTCTCTTCATTTTTTTAGAAAAAACGAAGCAAAAAAGCGTCTCTGTTCTCGAATCACTACGTTTTCAAGGTCGTTCACAGAGACAAGTAGAGCAATTGAAAGCTTGGCTTTCGCCGGATGTGGGAAACTTCATAAATCATATTGCTTACTGTGGGAAAAGCTAATGCCTATAGAAATCACACTTGCAATAAAAATTTATGCAACACGCCAGCAGTTTGTGCTTTTTTCTTTTTTGGTTACTTTTTTCTTTTTTTGCGCATTGCAAAAAAGAAAAAAGTGACAGAGAATAACAACGCCACAATTAGGAATAAAAGGAAATCAAACAAAAGAAAAGTATCCCCACACAAAGTATGGGAACAAATAATCATTCCTATTCAAACATGAAAATGTAAAAAACAATTATTTGCGTCGTCGACGCATAAACCAATACATCAATCCAAGCCCAAACAACAACCCGCCAAGCACCTGCACCCAAGCCGTCATCAACAAAGACTTATTCACCAAAGCATGGTGCATATCATTATCTATTTTAACCCCTGAAAACTTAGCCGTATGCACCAAAAGTGATACCGCCAGATCTTCATTTGGCATCTCTTTATGACAGGAGAGACAGACTCCGCGTCTGTCCATCTTGGTACGTGTTTCATTGTCCAGAGCCTGAGAGAGTTTCCAATGGTTTCCAACCGTTTGCACCTGTGTACCGTTCTCATCTACAAAACGTGACAGATCATCTTTGAGATTTGGCACCGCAGGTATCTGCTCATCTACTTTATGCGGCAGCACTTCTCTCTGGGCATTCATCAAGTCCACAATGGTAGTTTTACTCTGATCCATGAAGTACTTACCGCCTTCAATACCATAGCCTAAAGCCTTGGCTGACTCATGACAGGAAGAACAGCTTCTTCCTTTTTTTGTAATCGTATGAGGGTTGACAGGAGACATGACAATAGAGTTGACACCCTCTTCCCCTCTTCCTTCGGAATTAGGAATTTTAAAGATGTGGTTCTGCAACTTGGCTTTTCCGTCTTTCCCAATGACCGTCAATATCACTTGACAACCGGGAATAACCGGAGAGATACGCCCTTCACCATTTTGTGCCAGAGCAGGGTTTTCCCAACGCAGGTAAGAGCGTGTTTCTGTCACTTTCCCGTCAACAAGGAAATCTTTTAAAGAGTTCACTTCACCCGTCACACCGTTATGATGAGACTTGGAAGCAGCCAGATAGTCAGGGTTCTGTTTCCCTTTTGAGTAGTCGATCTTCACATGACAACCATAACACTGCGGTGCCCAGGAAGCATGACAGGTATAACACTCCAGTTTATCTGTGTGCGCTTTTATCTGATCCATAGCGACCAGACCCTCTTGCGAGATCTTTCCCTCTTTTTTCAAAGTCTTTAAGGGTTTCAGTTCAATGTCTTTTCCCGAAGCCAGATGCATCATGACCTTATCACCATGACGTACTGCTTTGGTCAAAGGGTTCCCTCTGGCTGAAAGCAGGAAACCATCACCCTTGTCTTTAGGAATAGCCCCCTGTTTCAAATATGCTGCCAATGTTTTGGTCGTACCTCTGGCTTTACCCGTTTTAGGGGTGGTTTTGAACTCATCACTATAGCCCAAAGGGAGTTCCCATGGGTATTTGTCTGTGGTTCCGTGACAATCCTGACACTCTATCTCGACGGCACCCAGATTGGCACCGACATTGAAGCCGTCACCATGATGGTCAATGGAAGTGTGGCAGTCCTGACAGAGCATCCCTTTGGAGTAGTGAATGTCTTCCTGAAGATGCATATAACGCTTTGTATGCAGTTTTGGCTGTCCGTTTCCTTCTGCATCGAAAGTTGCCTGATATGCCGTCTCCATCAAGCCCTGATACGACACACCAATACGTTTACCACGGTTATGACAGGTAGTACAGGTCTCTACCGGTATACCCGAATAACTTTTATCGTGTACCTGCACCTTGACATCACGGGAGGACTGAATAGAATGTACCAAAAGGTGTCCCTGCTCTTTGGAGATATTTTTATCTCCCCCCTCATAATAGCCCTCATTTGAGTAAGGAATGTGACAGGAAGAGCAGCCTATTCCTCTAAAGTCTCCTCTTCTTTTTCGCCCTTTCCCTCCGGTATGGCAACGCAGACACTCCTGACGCAGATAGGTATAAACAGAGAGAGAAGGGTCTTTTTCTATCTCCTCTGCTGTCGGAGCAGGCGGGAGTTCATGCATCTCTTTTGGAAAACCCTGAGGTTCTGTGCTACGCAGTTCCTGCATATATTTATCATAGACTTTGGTGCCAATACGCTCATGCACATCTTTGTTTCCGAAGTTACTGTGGTTATGGTCGTAGCCGTCTTTTGCACCGAAACCCCAAAGCGCACCATGGATCTTTCCGGCTTCTGTGGCCATCAGGTTGTTCCATTGTGACTTGATCTGTTTGGGGTGACACATACCGCAGGTATGCTCATTGATCCAGGGGCTTCCCGGTGCCGGGTAAAAGGCTTTGGGTCCTTTATGCGCTTTAAAATAAGCCAAAGTCCCACTATGTGATGTGTTTTTGTCGCTCGCTTCAGGGTTTCCTCCATGACAGACCACACAGTCATTCTTGGGAGCACCGGCTTTTTCTGCCACTTTAAAAATTTCCTGCATCATTTTTGACTTCGGGTCACGAATGTCTTCTATGCCTTTATGACAGGAGAGACAGCTGTTGTTGGCTTGGAGTAAAAAAGGCAGCAAGAGCCCTATAAATAGTAATCTTTTCATCATTTTCCTAAAATCCTTGTAGTGAAAAGCATTATAGCAAAAGCGGCTAAAATCAGAGTATAAACCAAGACGTGATATAATAAAGCCTATTATAAATGAGGATTATCAATGACAAGAATTTTTACAGACCATCAGGAGCGTTGGCTAACAGGCATCGCCTTACTTGCACTTGTTGGGTTTATTGGATGGATCGACAGTTTTTTTGTAATGTGGGCCTTTCTAGGGGTCATTTACATCTTTGCCTTTTATGAAGCGATGAAACTCTTTAAACTGGTGGGACCCGCTGCCTATTTTTGGGCTATTCTGCTCTGGGCATTTGCCTATGTCTACCCTAACCCCGATGATCTTTTCTACTTTGTTGCCATTATCTTTGGTGCATCTATTGCTTACTTCCACAATTTTGACAAACGCCTGATCTTACCTTTCCTCTACCCGGTTTCAGGGATCTTCTTTTTCCTTATTCTCTATCAGGACTTTGGTATTCAAGCGATGTTCTGGCTCCTTGTTACCGTTGCCTTGACAGATGTCGGTGCATTTTTTACAGGGAAAGCCATTGGAAAAACAAAGTTTTCGGACACTTCTCCGAACAAAACACTTGAGGGCGTCATTGGCGGTGTCATCATTGCGACACTGGTAGGTACCTATGCCGGTCTTTTCATTGCCCCTTTCTGGACTTCACTCATCGTCACACTGCTGACTGCTGTTGCATCTGTTTTCGGAGACCTTTTTGAGTCTTACCTCAAACGTGAAGCCGGGGTGAAAGATTCTGGAGACCTGCTCCCTGGTCACGGTGGTATCTTGGACCGTATTGACGGATACCTCTTTGGTGCGCCTATGATGGTCATTGCCTTGAGAGCCTTCCTTTAATCCATGTCATCTATCGTCCTTTTAGGCTCTACCGGCTCCATCGGAGTTAATACCCTCATCGTTGCACAGCGTTACAACATTGCCATTGAAGCGTTGGTTGCAGGTCGCAATATTGACCTTCTCAATCAGCAGATTGCCATACACAAACCCAAAATGGTTGCCATCGCCCATGAGGCAGACAGACATAAAGTCAACCATGACAACATTTTCTGTGGAGCAGAAGGCATACTTTCTCTCATAGAAATGTCACAGAGCAGTACCATTGTCAATGCCCTTGTCGGCTATGCCGGTCTGGCACCGACACTCAAAGCCACTAGCCTTGGCAAACGTGTGGCCCTTGCCAACAAAGAGTCTCTTGTGGTCGCCGGAGCGTTCATTGATATGTCTCTCATCACGCCCATTGACTCTGAACACTTCGGGCTCTGGTACCTCATGAATGAACGCCCCCTCTCAAAACTCTACATTACTGCCAGCGGTGGTGCTTTTCGAGAGTGGGAACTGGACAAAATGAAAGATGCCACCTTCTCGGATGCCCTCAAACATCCTAACTGGTCCATGGGTAACAAGATCACTATAGATTCGGCCACCATGACCAATAAACTCTTTGAACTGCTTGAAGCCAAATGGCTCTTTGGCACTTCCAGCATTGATGCAGTCATTGAAAAAAAGTCCATCATCCATGCCCTGGCAGAGTTCAAAGACGGCTCCACTACCGCTCATTTTGCAGGGGTTGATATGAAACTGCCTATTGCTTTTGCACTCAGAGGCGAAGTCACAGAAGAGATACTTCCGCCTACTGATCTTTTAGCCATCGGTGCCTTGGAATTCCTTCCAATAGAGGCAGCACGCTACCCGATCTGGAATATTAAAGAGCACATCTTAAAAAACCCACATTTGGGTGTGGTCGTCAATGCTGCCAATGAAGTCGCCATAGAAGCCTTCCAGAAAGAGCAATGTTCTTTCTTTGGAATGTCTGAGATGATCTTGGATGCCTATAAGAAATTTGAGGATGTGAAAGCAAAAAATATAGATGATATTATTGAGATTGATAAAGAGGTGAGAGCGTATGTTGAATAACCGTAGGTCGGGGTGCCCTCACCCCGACAAATATTCAAACGATGATAAATATCATTTTATGCAAATTGGTGTCGGGGTAAGGGTACCCCGACCTACGAAAGAACATCAATGAAAACCCTCATCCTCCACGGCTGGGGCGGCTCCGATGCCCCACACTGGCAGGCAGAACTGGCTTCAGAAATTGCCAAAAACTACGGTACGGTCTCTTTCCCCCTGCTCGACAACTGTCACTTCCCTTCTAAAAACAGATGGGTAAAACAGGTCAAAGCCATTCTTGAAGACTTTAAGCCGGATACTGTCGTGTGTCATTCTCTTGCCAATACTCTCTGGTTCTGGCTTTGTCAGGAGGAGGAGATGATAGATGTCGAAAGACTTTTTATGGTCTCGCCGCCAAGTTTGAATACCAAAGAGTCCACCATCAAAACCTTTTTCCCTTGCCCAACACCAAGCAATATTTATGCAAAAAAGGTGCATATGCTCGTCTCCGATAATGACCCATGGGTCAAACTAGATGAAGCACAGGCACTCGCAACACATTTTGATGCTGCCTTTACTGTCGTAGAAAATGCAGGCCATATCAATGCCGATAGCGGATATGGGAAATGGGGATTCATAGAGAAATTGGTAATGGAGAATAGATGTTAAATTACTGTAGGGGTGCCCTTTATGGGTACCCTCTAATAGCATACATAAAAGGGTACCCACAAGGGGATACCCCTACGGAGACAAAATGATCTTAAGTATTGAAAGTTCCTGCGACGACAGCTCCATTGCCATCACCGAGATAGCGACCAAAAAGATCCTCTATCATAAAAAGATCTCACAGGAAGCAGAACACTCTGTTTATGGCGGTGTCGTACCAGAACTTGCTTCTCGTTTGCATGCCGTAGCCCTGCCTAACATACTCAAAGAGACAAAGCCCTGGTTTTCTCAACTCAAAGCTGTGGCAGTCACTAATCAACCAGGACTTGGCGTAACATTACTTGAGGGGATTGCCATGGCAAAAACCTTAGCTGTGCTTCAGGACATCCCTCTTATTCCTGTACACCACCTCAAAGGGCATATCTATTCACTCTTTATTGAAAAAGAGACCCTGTTTCCTTTACTGGTACTGCTCATTTCCGGAGGGCACACACAGGTGATCCGTGTAGAGAATTTTGAAAAGATGGAAATTCTTGCCACCTCCATGGATGACTCTGTGGGAGAAAGCTTTGACAAGTGTGCCAAAATGATGGGCTTAGGCTACCCCGGTGGTCCGCTCATCGAAAAGCTGGCACTTGGAGGAGATGAAGATCGCTTTCCCCTCCCCGTCCCCCTGCGTCATTCACCCCTCATTGCCTTTTCTCTCTCTGGCTTAAAGAATGCCGTGCGTTTAACGGTAGAAAAGCTTGGTGGCGCTTCTGAGATGACAGAACAGGACAAAGCAGACCTCGCCGCCGCTTTCCAAAAAGCGGTCAAACTGCATCTGCTGCAAAAAAGTAAAAAGATCTTTGCCAAAGAAGCTATCAAAGACTTCGCCATTGTCGGTGGTGCTTCTGCAAACAAATATCTCAGAGAAGCCTATGAAAAGCTCTGTAAAGAGTTTGACAAAACCATGCATGTTGCACCGTTGGAATACTGCTCCGACAATGCAGCGATGATCGGGAGATATGCCATTGATGCCTATGAACGGAAACAATTCATTGACCCCAATGAAATTGATATTGTGAGCACGAAGAAACAGCAGGCGGGGATGCTCTTGTGAATGATGAATGATGAATGATGAATGATGAATGATTTTGACATAGACAAATTAATTTATCAACGATTTTTGACAAAAAATCCCTTATTGAATCACGCAAAGCGTGCCCTGTTGTAGCGAACGCCCTTGAAAGCGATAGCGATTGTCCTCGTTCCTGCGGGATTGCATCGAGAGAGATGACGATTTTTTGCTTCGTTTTTTCTTTAGTGAAGCGAAGCGGTGACAAAGTCATCACTCTCTTTGAGAAAAAAATGAAGAGAGAAACAACGCCACAATTAAAATTGAGAGGAAAATTAAAAACAAGCGAAAGATGCATTCCCGCGTAGGGTGCGTAATCACGCACCTTTTGTTAGGCCTTTCGGCACATATATTTCTGTTATGCGAATATGAATATGTGGTGCGTGTTTACGCACCCTACGCGTTTCCAGAAAACAAAAATCAACCCTTTTCACAGCCTCTCTAAAAATCCAAAAAGAATATTTGGCAAAATAGCGTCAAATCCCGGCTATACCACGCTTTCCCTAAGTTTATTTCGATAAAATAGATATACTTAAAACCTCGACAATGGAGTCTCAATATGGCAGAATATGGTGCTAGTAATATTAAAGTCCTTAAAGGACTTGAAGCAGTAAGAAAAAGACCGGGAATGTACATTGGTGATACTTCAACAAAAGGACTTCACCACCTGGTCTATGAAGTGGTTGACAACTCTATTGATGAAGCGATGGCAGGTTACTGTGATACCATCAAAGTCACACTCACCAAAGCCGGTTCTGCGATCATTGAAGATAACGGTCGTGGTATTCCTGTAGCACTGCACCCAACCGAGAAGATCTCCGCTGCAACGGTTGTATTGACAGTCCTGCATGCCGGTGGTAAATTTGACAAAGACACGTACAAGGTTTCCGGTGGTCTCCATGGAGTAGGGGTTTCCGTTGTAAACGCCCTCTCCAAAGACTTGCATCTGACTGTCTTCAAAGATGGCGAGATCCATGAACAAGACTTCAAAGCAGGAATTCCTCAAGAGACATTGGTCGCAACAGGGAATACAAGAAAGACCGGTACGAAAATAGAATTCTGGGCAGACGATACGATCTTTACGGAGGGGACGACTTTCCAAAAAGAGATCCTGATGAAGCGTTTTAAAGAGTTGGCTTACCTCAACCCGAAGATCACGATCGACTTCAAAGATGAGCGTGACGGGACGAAAGAGCTCTACCACTTTGAAGGCGGTATCAAACAATTCGTTGAAGATATGAATACCAAAGAGCCTCTCTCTACGCCACAGTTCTTTCAGGGAAAAGCAGATGACATAGAGATTGACATTGCCCTCATGTATTGTGATGCAGATTCTGAAAAATCACTCTCTTTTGTCAACAATATTAAAACCGCGGACGGCGGTACACATGAAGCAGGTTTCAGAGCAGGTTTGACCCGTTCTATGGCTTCTTATATTGCCAAAAATGCCAATGCCAAAGAGAAGGGCACCAAAATTACCGGTGACGACTGTAAAGAGGGTCTCATTGCCATCGTCTCTGTGCGCGTACCGGAACCTCAGTTCGAAGGTCAGACCAAAGGAAAACTCGGTTCCTCTTATGTACGTCCATTGGTACAGAAGTTCTTCTCTGAGCAATTTAACAAATACCTTGAAGAGAACCCTATTGAAGCCAAAGCGATCATGGCACAGGTGTTACTTGCTGCCCGTGGTAGAGATGCTGCCAAGAGAGCCAAAGATCTGGTCAAACGTAAAGACTCTATGAGTATTGGTACCCTTCCGGGTAAACTGGCTGACTGTCAGAGTAAAGACCCTGAAATTTCAGAAATTTACCTGGTGGAGGGAGACTCTGCAGGTGGTTCTGCCAAGCAGGGACGTGACAGAGTATTCCAGGCCATTTTACCACTTAAAGGTAAGATCCTTAACGTTGAAAAAGCACGTTTAGAGAAGATCTTGAAATCAGACGAGATCAAAAATATGATCACGGCACTTGGCTGCGGTATCGGTGAAGAGTTCAATGAAGAGAAACTCAGATACCACAAGATCATCATCATGACCGATGCCGACGTCGATGGTTCGCACATTCAAACCCTGCTTATGACCTTCTTCTTCAGATTCCTGCAGCCTGTCATTGAAAAAGGATACCTCTATCTTGCACAGCCACCACTTTACCGTTACAAAAAAGGTAAAAATGAGACCTATTTGAAGGATGACAAATCGCTCAATGATTTCCTTATTGAAAATGGTATTTCCGCCATTGAGAGCGACACAATGGGGCAGGCTGACCTCGTAGATCTTTTCAAATTGGTCGCCTACTACCGAATGACACTTAAAGAGATTGAGAAACGTTTTGCACTTCCCGAAGCACTTCGCTACATGATTGAAAATCCGGATATGATCGGTACAAGCAATGAAAAATTGGCAGAGACACTGGAAAAATTCATTGCCGATCTGGGGTATAATATTTTGAACAAAACGATCAATGAGGACAAGCTGCACTACTTTGTACAGACCAATGACGGTCTTGAAGAGCTCATTGTCGATGAAGTACTCTTTACCAACCCGCACTTCAATGAAGCCATACACATTAATCAGAAGATCAAAGAGCATATTACCGACGAGTTCAAAGACAAAGACTTGCTTGCACTTTTTGCCGAAGTTGAAGCAAATGCCAAAAAAGGTGCCTATATCCAACGATACAAAGGTCTGGGTGAAATGAACCCTGAGCAACTCTGGGAAACTACTATGACACCTGAGAACAGACGTCTCTTGCAAGTCAGGATCGATGATGTGGAAGAAGCATCTGATACCTTTACCCTCTTTATGGGTGATGAAGTTGAACCAAGAAGAAACTACATTGAAAGCCATGCAAAAGATGTAAAACACCTGGATGTCTAATGTTACTGTCAGAACTGCAGGAGAGACAACGAAGATTTAAACTTGCCATGCGGGCAGGTATCCCCGTTGTTCTCTTTATCTTTGTCATATTTTATACCACTTTTCTCTATGACAGTGCCATTAACCTTACCATTCAAAATACCCTACTCATCTCTGCAATTCTTTTTATCTCTGTTTATTTTATCTATTTCATTATGGAACTGAGTATTAAAGAGACCCTGCTCGACCATGCCACACAGGTCTACAATGAAAAAGCCTTCATTGATCAACTTGAAGACTACAAACCCAAAGCGCTTGTACTGCTGGTAATTAAAAACCTCTCTACCATTAGAGAGAATTACAGTATTGATGAAGTCGATCTTCTGCTCTATAATGTCATACACAAACTAAACAACGACCTGCATAAGTCAGGCTTTGAAAACAGCCTTATCGCAAGACGTTACGGAGCAGAATTCCTCATTGCTATCAATAACAACGATAGCCATATTCAGCAAGTCCTTGAAAACTTCATTCATGAAAACAGGATGATCAATGAAATAGAGCTCAACTACAGCTTTGCCGTCATTACCAATACGGAAGAGGAGCTTGAAAAAAGTATTGTGTACCTTAAAGACATTATTGCCGCACAAAATCAAAGTAGCAATAACGGGAAAAATGCCAATGTCAGCAAAGATGCCAAAGAGGTTTCCGAAACAGAAGCCTGTGTCGTCAACTCCCTGCAAGAGAAAAAACTCCTCTGCTCTTTCAGGCCGCTGCTCAATACCAGAACTGAGCAGATCGATATTTATGAGATCAGTGTTAAACTCAGATCTTTACGCAATGAAGATATTTTACCAAGAATTTATCTTCCTATTGTGAACCGTCTGGGATTGGGAAGAAAGTATGACCTTGCCCTGGCAGAACACATACTGAACATACTTCCTCTTGTCGATGAGAACATTTCATTTTCATTTAACCTCTCACCCTTCTCTCTGAGAGATGAACACTTTCAGGAGCACTTTTTTGCACTTCTGGAGAAAAGTACGATCAATCCTTCTCGACTGATCATTGAGCTTTATGAACGAAAAACACACCATGACCTGAGCGGCTACCTCAAAACACTCAAAAAGTTCAGAGCCAAAGGCATACGTATCGCCATTGACAATTTTGGATCATCCAATGCTTCAATGGAGTACATGAAACACTTCAATTTTGACATTGTCCAGTTTGACAGAGACTATGTCACCAAACTTGAAGACAGCACCACTCACGCCATGCTGAGTTCTTTGGTTAAAATGTCCAAAGACCTTCACATTACAACAGTGGCAAAATGGGTAGACAATGACACACACAAAACAAAACTTAAAGCACTGGGTATTGATTACCTTCAGGGATTTGGTATATCCAGACCCCTCTCAGAAAAAAAGCTCATAGAAACTTACAACTAAAGGAACACCATGAAATACGGCGAAAAAGAGATACAGGAATTTGACATCAATGCAGCAGAGAACTTCTGGCCCAATGAACACGAAAAAAATTACACCATAAACATTGAACTCCCGGAATTCATGTGCCTCTGCCCACGTTCAGGCTACCCCGACTTTGCCACACTGAAGCTCTCCTATGTACCGAATAAAACCGTTATAGAGCTCAAAGCGATCAAACTCTACATCAACTCATTTATGTACAGACACGTCTCACATGAGAATTCCACCAATGAAATTTTCGATGCCCTCTACTCTAAACTGGCACCAAAGTCTATGAAACTCATAGCCGATTTTAACCCGAGAGGAAATGTGCATACGGTGATTGAGATCGACAGCGAGAAGTTTTAAAGCAAAAAGTATGTCAATATGACATATATCGGAGCATCTCTTTAAAATTTGATTATGATTGCCTTATACAACGATAAGGATACCCATGATAGATTTTTTGGATGTCATGCAGCGGGTAAAGACCATACTCCTGCAGGAGAAGAAAAAAGAAAAAATACTTGACAGAGACATTGCCTCTGCCCTCGACCTCGACCCGCAATATTTTGCCGTCATCAAACGACGCAAAAAAATCCCTTATGAGAAATTAGCATTTTTTTGTAAAGAAAAAAAAATAAATATGACATGGGTACTCCTTGAACAAGAACCTCAATATTTGACCTAAAAAAAAATTATTGCTATAATCAAAAGTAACAAAAATTTTAAAGGAAGTATTATGGGAAAACAAGAAGAAAAGATTGCACAGTATACAGCTGAAGCAAAAAAACTAGGATTGAGTATATCAAATGACTTGATTGAAAAAGTAACAGTAGGTCTTGGGCCATCCATTTATAAAAAAGATTCTGAAACGGTTTCATGTTCACAAAGTTCTGAACTTGATACAGTGAAAAAAAACTTTTTAACAAAAAAATTAGGGCTTAGTACCAGTGATGCAGATATGGATGCTGCCATTAAAAAAGTATGTGAAGCTATGGGAACATCCAATAGAAATAAATACAGAGCTCTCTTCTATGCCCTCTTAACAAAAGAGTTTAAAAAAGAGTCTGTGTACGCATAGACCTTTAAAACGTTATATCTTGATGAACAGGATATAACGTTTTTCCACCTCATTCTTCCCAAAACCGACCACTTCCATATTTTGATACGCTACATTCACATCGATTTTAAGCTCGAACATCATACTGTCCATATCACATATCAAAAGAGGCGGGATGAACTCTCCTATGGTGATTTGTGTATCACTGCCGTCTATTTCAAAGATAAGTTGTTTTTTGATTTCGTCAATATGCCAGGTGTTCAGCTTTGCTTCACCGGAGTAGATAAGTTTGTTTTTATCTTCCGGGTCTTCTTTGAGAAGTCCTGCTGTAAGAGTATAGGCTTCCTGGTTGTTGATCTGTTCTCTGATGTCTTCGATGATGTCTATGATGAATTTCACGTGTTTCTTCCTTTGATTAATAGAAGGAATTATAGTATAAAAATTTGGAAATATTGGAATACAAGGGTGGGATTTCCCACCATGATATATTGAGATTTGACGGTGGATGAATCCACCCTACGCGAAAATGTTAATTAATATTTCGTAATAAAAAATTTCGGAGTTAATTTACTGGAGATTTGGTCGAACGGGGATTTTTGTAGTGAGAGAGCTTACGTTAAGTAAGTGACCGAGCGGAGAAAACCCCGTTCGGTCAAATATGCGGTAAAGAAACCCGTCTTAGCTGTTACGCTTTTCGATGATTTCCTTCGCCACATTCTGTGGAACCTCTTCATAGTGATCGAATTCCATCGCATACGTTGCACGTCCTTGAGACATTGAACGTAGGTCTGTTGAGTAACCGAACATTTCAGAAAGTGGTACGAATGCATCAACGATCTTAGATCCTGCTCTGTCGCCCATACCAGTTACCTGACCACGTCTTTTAGAGATATCTCCAATAACGTCACCCATGTAATCTTCTGGTGTTTCAACTTCAACTTTCATCATTGGCTCAAGGATAATAGGGTTAGCTTTTTTACAACCCTCTCTTAAACCCATTGAGGCAGCAAGTTTAAATGCCATTTCAGAGGAGTCGACATCGTGGTAAGAACCGTCATAAACAGTGACTTTAAGATCTTCTACAGGATAACCTGCCTGAATACCTCTGGCCATTGCTTCCTGAATACCTTTATCAATTGGTTTGATAAATTCTTTTGGAATTACCCCACCTTTAACTGCGTCCACAAATTCATAACCAAATCCTGGTTCTTGCGGCTCAATCTTGAGATAAACGTGACCAAATTGTCCACGACCACCTGATTGTTTAGCATACTTGTACTCTTGATCAACAGAATTTTTAATAGTCTCACGGTAAGAAACTTGTGGTGCACCCACTTCAGCTTCAACTTTAAACTCTCTCTTCATTCTGTCTACAAGAATTTCCAGGTGAAGTTCACCCATTCCTGAAATAATAGTCTGCCCTGTCTCTTCGTCTGAAGAAACACGGAAAGAAGGATCTTCTGCTGCAAGTTTAGAAAGTGCAACACCCATTTTTTCCTGGTCGGCTTTTGTTTTAGGCTCAACCGCAACAGAGATAACCGGATCCGGGAAGTCCATTCTTTCAAGAACGACTTTATCTTTCTCTGAACAGAGTGTATCTCCTGTTGTTGTAGACTTAAGTCCAACAACCGCACCGATCTCACCGGCGTAGATTTCTTGAACTTCTTCTCTTTTGATCGCGTGCATCTTCATGATACGCCCGATACGCTCTTTCTTCTCTTTTGTAGAGTTAAGTACGTAAGAACCTGACTCCAAAGAACCACGGTATACACGAATAAATGTCAACTGTCCAACAAATGGGTCAGTCATGATCTTAAATGCCAATGATGCAAATTCACCATCATCAGTAGACTCAACAATGACTTCTTTTGTTTCATCTTCCATTTCAGTACCCTTAATAGCAGGTGCTTCAACCGGAGACGGGAGGTAAGCAACAACAGCGTCAAGTAAAGTTTGAACACCTTTGTTTTTAAATGCAGAACCAACAGTCATTGGAACGATGTGCATACCGATAGTCGCCGCTTTAATTCCAGCTACGATCTCTTCTTCGGTAAGCTCTTCGCCTTCCATGTATTTTTCCATAAGTGCGTCATTGCCATCCGCTTCAGAAATACTCTCAATGAGTTTTTCACGGTAAGTTTCTGCCAATTCAACCATATCTTCAGAAATCTCTTCTACGTGGTAGTTAGATCCCATTTCAGCATCTTTGTCCCAAACAATTGCTTTCATTTTGACAAGGTCAACAACACCGGCAAAATCTTCTTCAGCACCGATTGGCAATTGAATAGGAACCGGATTACCTTTTAGTCTCTCACGAATTTGTCTCTCAACTTCGTAAAAGTCTGAACCTGTTCTGTCATATTTGTTAACAAATACGATTGAAGGTACACCATAACGGTTTCTTTGTCTCCATACAGTCTCAGATTGTGGTTGAACCCCACCAACTGCACAGAAGACAGAGACAGCACCGTCAAGTACTCTCATAGAACGTTCAACTTCAATTGTAAAGTCAACGTGACCCGGAGTGTCAATAATGTTGATCTGCTTTCCAGCCCACTCACATGTTGTTGCAGCAGAAGTAATGGTAATACCTCTCTCCTGCTCCTGCTCCATCCAGTCCATTGTTGCAGCACCGTCATGGACTTCACCAATTTTGTGTTCAACACCCGTATAGAAAAGGATTCTTTCTGTTGTTGTTGTTTTACCGGCATCAATGTGCGCGGCAATACCGATGTTTCTTACGTCGTTAAGTTTGTGCGTTCTTGCCATAACTTAGTTCCTTACCATCTATAGTGAGCAAATGCTTTGTTCGCTTCTGCCATTTTGTATGTATCTTCTTTCTTCTTGAAAGCAGAACCCTTGTCTGTTGCAGCTTCCATCAATTCATTTGACAAACGCTCCATCATAGTTCTTTCATTTCTTTTTCTGGCTGCATCTACGATCCATCTGATCCCTAAAGACTGTTGTCTTGAAGGTCTGACTTCAATAGGCACCTGATAGGTTGCCCCACCTACTCTTCTTGATTTTACTTCCATGACAGGTTTAACGTTATCCATTGCTTTGTTGAATACGTCAATCCCTTTTTCTCCAGATTTTGATTCAATTCTCTCTAACGCTGAGTACATTACTTTTTGCGCTGTGCTTTTTTTACCATCTAGCATTACTGCGTTGATGAATTTTGTTAATACTTTAGAACCGTGTACTGGATCTGGCAATACCGGTCTAACGGGAGCTTTTCTTCTTCTCATTAAGATTCCTTCAATTATATAAATTTACTCAAGTCTTGTCCCCTAAGGATACTGACAACACCTGTTTCAAGCTCATTCCTAAGCTAAACTACTACTTTTTTACTTGTGAATAATCAGATGATTATTTTTTTGGCTTTTTAGTACCGTACTTAGAACGTGCAACAGTTCTACCATTTACTCCTGACGCATCCAGTGCACCACGAACGATGTGATACTTCACACCAGGTAAATCTTTAATTCTTCCTCCACGTACAAGTACAATAGAGTGCTCCTGAAGGTTGTGACCCTCTCCACCGATGTATGAGATGACTTCAAATCCTGAAGTCAATCTAACTTTTGCAACTTTTCTAAGTGCCGAGTTAGGTTTCTTTGGAGTTGTTGTGTAAACTCTTGTACATACGCCTCTTCTTTGAGGACATTTTACTAGCGCAGGTGATTTTGATTTTTTCACTTGCTTTTTACGTTCTTTACGAATCAATTGGTTAATTGTAGGCAAATCGTATCCTTTCTTTGTTAGTTTGAATTGAGATCTGTGTCTCTTGAATCTGGGTTCTTACACCACATAATAACGCTCTGTAAGCACTTTTATGTACTGTATTAATCTACCAAAAATGACCAGTCATTTGAGCCTGCTGCTGAAGCAAACGCAATGTTAACGCAGTTTTGCTGGACTTTGTTCAGAAAACGTCCTGTCACAATTTTGGAGGCATATTATATCGAAATATTCTTGTGTTTTTCTTACGTGAAAAGGTTTGGAGGGTTTTGAAAGGAGATAGAGGCGGAGGACTGTTACCCAAAAGGGCACAGTCCTCAAAGATTTGTCTGCTTACTCAGCAGCAGTCAAAGTAATATCATCATTGTCCATCATACCTGTACCGACAGGGATCAGACGACCAATAACAACGTTCTCTTTCAAGTCTTCAAGCATATCGACAGTGCCTGCAATAGAAGCAGATGTCAATACTTTTGTCGTATCCTGGAATGATGCCGCAGAGATGATCGAGTCTGCACCGACCGCTGAACGGGTAATACCGACCAGCATCGGCTCTGCAATTGACGGCTCACCGCTAAGTGCAATCACACGTGTGTTCTCTTCCTGGAACTTACGTCTGGAGATGATATCTCCGGCAATAAATTTAGAGTCACCGGACTCAACCACTTTTACCTGTCTCATCATTTGTGACGTGACGATCTCAATGTGTTTATCAGAGATATTAACCCCTTGTCTACGATAAACCATCTGTACTTCAGAGACGATGTACTCATACAGGGCTTTTTCACCCAATGCCGCAAGAATGTCATGACTTGACACAATACCGTCAGTCAGTTTCTCACCGGCGTGTACATATTCACCGATATTCACCAGTGCCACTTTATTTTTGTCAACAAACTGCTCAGTGATCTGACCATTGTCTCCGGAAATAATAAGTCTCTCTTTCCCTCTTAACGGTTTACCAAAGCTGACCACACCGTCGATCTGTGCGATCATGGCAATGTCTTTCGGACGTCTTGCTTCAAAGAGTTCTGATACTCTAGGAAGACCCCCGGTAATATCTTGCGATTTGATCGCCGCTTTAGGTGTTTTTGCCAGGATATCAGCGATACTCACCTCTCCGCCGTCTTTGACAAAAAGGATCGTCTTGGGATCAAGTGCATAACGGATAATATCTCCCGCATCTGTTGCAAGTACGATCGCCGGCTTATAGGCAGCAGGAATATACTCGTTCAATTCAAGTCTCGTATCACCTGTGACTTCGTCAAACTGCTCAACGACTGTCACACCAGGAATGATATCTTCAAACTTGAGTGTCCCTTTTTGCTCCGCAATGATCGGCTCTGAGTATGGGTCCCACTCAGCAATAACCACTTGTGTAGATGTTTCAGGAGCAGACAAAGTCTCTCCTCTTTCTACCTTGACATCGTTGTTCACTTGTACCACAGAACCTCTTGAAATATAGTGTCTTGCTGCCTCTCTGTTGTTTTCATCAACGATCACAGCAAAGAGACCTTTCTCTTCTACTTTATCACCGGACTTCACAGCCTTGTGTGCTTCAAGGTAATCTCCCTTAAGCAGGAAGAACTTCACTGTACCTTTTGATTCTGCTTTGACTTCATGCGTCACTGGTGCACCATCTTCCACTTTAAGCTCTGAAGCAAATGGAATACGTGATGGTACTGACCAACCTTCGTTGATGACTTCAACAATAGAGTCACCCTCTTCAACCATGTCACCATCTTCAAGTGGTAAGTAGAGTTTTCCTTCTACTTTACCTGCAACACCTGCAAGCTCATTTGACTTGGCAACATCAGCTTTTCTGAGGTTGTACTTCACTTCGTCTTTCCCTTTGCCTACAACAGAAATGACAATTTCATCGTGTGTCACAACAATAGAGACTTTACCGGAAGTGACGGCTTTGATCTTTGGTTCAACCAACAGGATACCCGCATTTCTTCTGTTTGCAACAATGAGGTTACCGTCTGTGTTTCTAAAGACTGACAGTTTGTAATATCTTACAAAACCTTCTTTGGTTGCCACAACAGAACGCTCTTCTTTACCGGCAGTTGCTGTACCACCGGTGTGGAAAGTTCTCAGTGTCAACTGTGTTCCCGGCTCACCAATGGACTGAGCGGCAATAACACCAACCGCTTCACCCGGCTTGACCATTTTGTTATCTGCCATGTTAAGACCATAACACTTCGCACAGATACCCTTAGGTGCTTTACAGGAAGAAGGTGCTCTCATCGTGACCGATCTTACACCTGCATCCTGAACTCTTGAAGCCGTCTCTTCATCGATCATTGTTCCTTCTGAAACAAGTACTTCTGAAGTAATAGGGTCAATAATATCTTCTGCCAGGACTCTACCGTAAATACGGTCTGCCATTGGCTCGATCATTTCGTTACCAACCACAATATCAGAGACTTCTACACCTTCGTGTGTACCACAGTCTAGCATTGAAATTTTCACGTTTTGTGCAACGTCAATAAGCTTTCTTGTCAAGTAACCGGCATTCGCTGTCTTCAGTGCGGTATCGGCCAAACCTTTTCTTGCACCGTGTGTTGAGATAAAGTACTCAAGTACGTTCAGACCTTCACGGAAGTTCGAAGTAATCGGTGTTTCAATAATAGAACCGTCCGATTTCGCCATAAGACCCCTCATACCGGAGAGCTGTCTGATCTGCGCAGCAGAACCTCTTGCCCCTGAGTCCGCCATCATGTGAACCGAGTTGAATCCGTCTTTGTCCTGTCGGATCAAAGTCATAAGTCCTTCAGCAATGTCAGAGTTCGCATCTGTCCAGATATCAATAATCTTGTTATATCGTTCCTGGTCAGTCAATAGACCTGCAGCAAATTGTCTCTGGATCTCTTTGACCTTCTCTTTTGCCTCGGTTACACGCCAGACTTTCAGCTCCGGGATAATAATGTCATCAATAGAGATGGAAACCCCTACTTTTGTTGCATATTTGAAACCCATGTCCTTAAGATCGTCAAGGAAACCGGCAGTCTCTGAAACACCACCAATTTTGTAAATATAGTCAACCAAAGTACCAATGTCTTTTTTCTTCAAGATTTTATTCCAGTACTTTTCCGGTACATAGTCAGGAATGATCGACTTCAGGATCAGTCTACCCGCAGTAGATTTCGCGATCTTACCGTCAATGACTGTTCTAATACGTGCATTAAGATCAAGCGCCTGCTGATCAAAGGCAATTTCAACTTCTTCTACGGAAGAGAAAAGTTTGTTTTCTCCTCTGACATCATTCTTTTCAAGTGTCAAATAGTAAAGACCTAAAATCATATCCTGTGAAGGGACAGCGATCGCTTTACCTGATGCTGGAAGCAAAATGTTCATTGATGCAAGCATCAATACTTTTGCTTCTGCAATAGCTTCATCTGAAAGTGGTACGTGTACCGCCATCTGGTCACCATCGAAGTCAGCGTTGAACGCAGAACAGACAAGCGGGTGCAGCTGGATCGCTTTACCCTCGATGAGTCTTGGGTGGAAAGCCTGGATAGACAACTTGTGAAGTGTTGGTGCACGGTTAAGCAGGATCGGATAGTTATCAACTACCTCTTCCAGACACTCCCATACTTCATTCACTTGCTGCTCGATCATCTTCTTCGCTTGCTTCAACGTCGTTGCATAACCCTTGTCTTCAAGTTTCGCCATCAAGTGCGGCTTAAAGAGTTCAATCGCCATTTTCTTAGGAAGACCACACTGATCCATTCTCAAGTCTGGTCCGACAACAATAACAGAACGTCCGGAGAAGTCAACACGCTTACCAAGAAGGTTTTGACGGAAACGTCCCTGCTTACCTTTGATCACTTCTGAAAGTGATTTCAATGGTCTTTTGTTGGCACCTTTAACTGCATTACCACGTCTACCGTTGTCAAAAAGAGCATCCACTGCTTCTTGAAGCATACGCTTTTCGTTTCTTACAATAATTTCAGGCGCATCAAGTTCAACAAGTCTCTTCAAACGTTGGTTACGGTTGATGACTCTTCTGTAAAGGTCGTTTACGTCAGAGACGGCAAACTTACCACCGTCAAGACTTACAAGAGGTCTAAGATCTGGTGGAAGTACTGGAAGCTGTGTCAACATCATCCACTCTGGTCTGTTACCTGAGTGAAGGAAAGCTTCAATGACTTTCAATCTTTTAACAATTGTTTTTCTTTTCGCTTCAGATTTAGTCGCCTGAATGTCCTCTTTAAGCTGAGAGAACATATCCACAAGGTCAAGGTCAGCAAGTAGTTCCTGGATGATCTCTCCACCCATTCTTGCATCAAGTCCTGTGTCTCCAAAACGTGTCACGATCTGCTGATACTGCTCTTCATTAAGGACATCATACTTCGCTAAAGGTGTTAAACCCTCAGAGTCATAAGAAGCTTCTCCTGCTGTTTTTACAATGTATGCTTCATAGTAAAGTACACGCTCAAGGTCTTTCATCTTGACACCCAAAAGTGTACCGATTCTTGACGGCAATGAAGAGACATACCAAATGTGTGCCACAGGGGCAATAAGGTCAATGTGACCCATTCTGTTTCTTCTTACTTTAGATGTGGTGACTTCAACACCACATTTTTCACAGACAACACCTTTGTAACGCATCTTTTTGTATTTACCACAGAGACACTCATAGTCTCTGATCGGTCCAAATATCTTTGCACAAAAAAGTCCGTCACGCTCAGGCTTCAATGTTCTATAGTTGATCGTTTCCGGCTTTTTGACTTCACCAAAACTCCAGGAAAGTACTTTCTCAGGACTTGCAACTCTCAGTTGTAAGGCTGCAATGTCTTTTGGTCTCTCTTCGCTATTCAGATCGATGGGTGTTAAATTTTCTAAAAACTTACTCATTTTCAAGCTCCACTTCTTTTTTACTCTCATATAACTCTGTATCTAGTCCTAGGGCTTGAAGCTCTTTGGTCAATACGAACATGGTTTCCGGTACCCCTGACGCTGGTACAGACTCACCTTTTGTAATGGCTCTGTATGCTTTGGCTCTACCTTCAACATCATCTGACTTAATCGTCAACATTTCTTTCAGAATGTGTGCCGCACCATAGGCCTCAAGTGCCCAGACTTCCATCTCTCCGAATCTCTGACCACCAAAGAGTGCTTTACCACCAACTGGTTGCTGTGTCACCAATGAATATGGTCCGGTTGAACGTGCGTGAACCTTCTCATCTACCAAGTGGTGAAGTTTAAGCATATACATATACCCGACGTTCACACGCTCGATCATCTGTTCACCCGTTTTACCGTCAAAGAGAACCATTTTACCATCAGAATCGATCTTCGCAAGTTCAAACAATTTGTCAAACTCAGTCTGATTTGCCCCTTCAAATACCGGTGCTGCAAATTTAACACCTGTGGACCAGTCTCTACCATATTTGAGAAGATCTTCATCAGACATCTTTCCAAGAACCTCTTTGGCATCCATAAGTTTTGCCACATCT
This sequence comes from Sulfurovum sp., assembly GCA_027071315.1. Lineage (GTDB taxonomy): Bacteria > Campylobacterota > Campylobacteria > Campylobacterales > Sulfurovaceae > Sulfurovum. The sequence goes on along the minus strand of JALSUP010000038.1, from coordinate 47,844 downwards.
GCGATCTCGATCATTTTTGCTCTAAGGTCTGCTACGAATGTCTCTTTCTTCTCTTCAAACATCACTTCAATCTGCTCTCCAAGTCTCTTACCGACAAGACCAAGGTGAACCTCAAGGATCTGTCCGATGTTCATACGGGAAGGTACTCCCAGTGGGTTCAAGATGATCTCAACAGGTCTTCCGTCTTCCATGTATGGCATATCGATCTCTGGTACGATGTTGGAAACAATACCTTTGTTTCCGTGACGTCCCGCCATTTTATCTCCGACTTTGAGCTTACGCTTTGTTGCAATATAAATTTTAACAAGCTTTGTCACACCTGAAGGAAGAATGTCATCTTTTTCAAGAATATTCAACTTCTCTTCATGCTCATTTTTGAGTCTCTTCTTCTGCTTAAGGAAGTAGTTCTTCAATGTTTCATACTCATTCTGAACATCATCAGAGTAAGACTGTGCCACACCTCTGAGTGCAAATCTGTTCACACCCTTAATGGTCTCTTCAGCGATTTTACTCCCTGATTTAAACGTCTCTTCACCAATAGTGACATCTTTTGCAAGTGCCTGCTCGGAAAGGTATTTGGAAATACGGAGAATCTCTTCTCTGTCGATCATCAGAAGCTGGTCATGATGGTCACCATCAAGTACTGCTTTCTCTTCTTCATAGGCTTGAATGGCTCTGGCATCTTTTTCGTATCCTTTTTTCGTGAATACTTTAATGTCAACGACCACCCCTTCCATAGAGGCTGGACAGTAGAGTGATTTGTTCACCACGTGTCCTGCTTTTTCACCAAAGATCGCTCTGAGGAGTCTCTCTTCCGGTGTTGGTTTAATTTCACCTTTTGGAGAAACCTTACCGACAAGGATCATTCCCGGCTTCACATAAGTACCGATCTCAACAATTCCTGACTCATCAAGGTGAAGCAGTTCATCTTCACGGATGTTTGGAATATCTCTGGTGATCTCTTCTGTTCCATGCTTCAACTCTCTGGCTTCTACCTCTTTCTCATACGTGTGCACAGAGGTAAAGGTATCTTCTCTAATGATCTTCTCTGAGATGATGATCGCATCCTCATAGTTGTACCCGTACCAAGGCATGAAGGCGACCATGATGTTCTTACCGATGGCAAGCTCACCCTGGTCCATGTTGGCACCGTCAGCGATGACCTGCCCCGCTTCGACCACATCACCGAGCTTGACGATCGGTGTCTGTGTGAACGTCGTGTTCTGGTTCGTACGCATATTCTTTTCCATTGGGTAATGGTCAATGAATACACCCGTCTCATCTTCACCCATCACGTAAATACTTTTTGCATCTACTTTTTCAACTTTACCTGAACGTCTTGCTTTCACCGCTTCCCATGCATCACGGGAAACAATGGCTTCCATACCTGTACCGACGACCGGTGCATCTGTTTTAAGAAGAGGTACCGCCTGACGCTGCATGTTTGAACCCATAAGCGCACGGTTAGCATCATCGTGCTCCAGGAACGGGATCAACGCTGCCGCTGAACCGGAGATCATCAATGGAGAAATATCAATCAGGTCAACACGCTTTGCGTCGTTCAACTCGATGTTACCATTGAGTCTTGTCTCAATAAGGTCTTCTTCAATACGTCCATCTTCTGTCAATACAGTCGAAGCAGGGGCAATACACTTGTCCTCTTCCTGTGTGGCAGTAATGTAAACGATCTCATCGGTCACTTGTGTATCTTTCACCACTTTATACGGTGCTTCAATAAAGCCGTGCTCATTTACTTTAGAGTACGTTGCAAGTGTGTTGATCAGACCAATGTTCTGCCCTTCCGGCGTCTCGATCGGACAGATACGTCCGTAGTGTGTCGGGTGTACGTCCCTGACTTCAAATCCGGCTCTCTCTTTGACAAGTCCACCTTCACCAAGTGCTGAAAGTCTTCTTTTATGTGTCACTTCCGAAAGTGGGTTTGTCTGGTCCATAAACTGTGACAACTGCCCACTTGAGAAAAACTCAAGAATCGTGTTCGTGATCATTTTAGAGTTGACCAAGTCATGTGGCATTAACTCATCGAGTGTTCCAGAAACCGTTGTCATCTTGTCTTTAATGGCTTTTTGCATCTTCACAAGTCCATTGTGCAACTCGTTACCAAGAAGCTCACCAATGGCTCTAATACGTCTGTTACCCAAGTGGTCCCTGTCATCAATATGACCTTTACCATTCTTGACTTTAATAAGATATTTTACAACATTAATAAGGTCTTCTGCAGTCAATACCGTAGCATACTCAGGAATGTCAAGACCAAGCTTGTGGTTCATCTTCATACGACCGACTTTTGTCAAGTCATATCTTTCCGGGTCAAAGAAAAGTTGTCTAAGGAATGCTTTTGCAGCTTCCGGCGTGACTGGCTCACCTGGTCTCATCACTTTATAGATACGTATCGCAGAAAGGACATTCTCATCATCGATCTCTTCAGTCTGCTTCAACAGTCTCAATGATTCATTGTCCGCAACGAATGCATTAATAATGGAACGGTCAGCACCCTCAGCAAGGTCGTTAATGATCTCAATAGTATCAATACCCTGCTCTATCATCTTTTTGAGTTTTGCTTCATCCAAAGAGGCGACCACATCATAAAGTACTTCACCACTTTCCTGATCGATCACCGCTGTCGCTAAGTGTCTTTCCATCAATACTTCAAGTGGATACTCGATCCACTCCAAACCTTCGTCAACCAACTTTTGTGCTTTTTTCTTTGTCAGTCTCTTACCTGCATTGACAACCGTGTTTCCATTAATGTCTTTGACATCATATTCCGCTCTGCCTGAAAAGTCTGAAGCATCAAATTTTGTCAGGAATCTATTGTCTTTAATAGAGATCTCTTTTGTTTTGTAGAATAGTTTGACAATATCATCTTTAGAGTAATCCAATGCTCTAAAGAGAATGGTCACAGGGATCTTTCTTCTTTTGTTGATTCTTGCATAGAGAATGTCTTTTGAGTCATACTCAAAATACAACCATGAACCACGGTCAGGAATGATCTGTGCAGAGTAAAGCATACCTGCACCCACCGTTGTACCCTGCTCTTCTTTGAAGATAACACCTGGAGATCTGTGTAACTGGTTGACAATAACTCTCTCAACACCGTTAACGACAAATGATGTTCTCTCTGTCATCAAAGGGATATCACGAACAAATACAGCCTGCTCTTTGATCTCTTTAGGGTCAAGTTTCTCCCCTGTCTTTTCATCTCTGTTCCAAATGGTCAAAGCAATGTTCATTTTCAATGATACAGAGTAAGTCAAGCCTCTCTCCATACACTCACGTACCGTATATTTCGGTTTAATGACTTCAGAGTTTTTATACGTCAGTGTCAATCTGTTTTGTTGGTCATGAATAGGGAAGGCAGATCTGAATACTCTCTCAAGTGTAGAGTTTTTTCTGTCTTTTTCACCTAGCATCAAAAAGTTTTCATAACTTTTCTGCTGAAGTTGAAGCAAGTTTGGAATTTCTATTTCTCTTGGTGTTTTAGAAAAATCAACACGAAGTCTGTTACCAGAATGCAAAGAATTTAACATATTTATCCTTAGGTTGGTTATAGTATTTGGTTAGTTAATTGATTAATATCGTTGGAGTCTACAGGAACTCGAATAGATACACAAAGAAACTATTAGAGGAGGGTATGAAATGTCTCCGAATAGCTTTTAACTATATCTTTTAAAATGTATAGATAGAAAGAGGTGAGAAAGAGTCGAAACTCTCTCTCGTCAATAAGTCCTTAGACTTATTTAAGTTCACACTTAGCGCCAGCTTCTTCAATTTGTGTTTTGAATGCTTCTGCTTCTTCTTTAGAAACTGATTCTTTAAGTACAGATGGTACTTCTTCAACAGCTGCTTTTGCTTCTTTAAGTCCAAGACCAGTAATGGCTCTTACTACTTTAATTGCATTAATTTTCTTCTCACCAGCATCAGTAAGAACTACATCAAACTCTGTTTGCTCTTCAACTGCTTCTGCTGCTGCTCCACCACCAGCTACTACTGTAGCTTGTGCAGATACGCCAAATTTCTCTTCAAATTCTTTTACAAGCTCAGAAAGCTCAAGTACTGACATGTTTGAGATAAACTCAAGAACATCTTCTTTAGTTGTTGCCATTTTTAATTCCTTAAAATATATTTTTATAATAAGGTACCCACGAGGGGCACCACTACATGTTATTGTAGGGGCAAACCCTTGTGGTTGCCCTTTAACTCTACGCTTCTTCTTCTAATTTAGTAGCCAATGCATTCATACCAATTGTAAAGTTCTGAACCGGTGCATTCCAAACATTAAGGAGCATACCAATAAGTTCATCTCTAGTAGGCAATTTAGCCATCGCGTTGATGGTCTCCATACTAGCAACTTCACCCTGGATCAAACCAGTTTTGATTGCAAAACTTTCTTTAAAATCAGTGGCTGCTTTGTCAGCGATCTTACAAGGTAAAACCTGTGTATCGCCCCAAATTACAAGGTTTGTGTCTGAAAAATCTACTACTTCACAACCGGCATTTTTCAATGCGATCATAGCTAATTTATTTTTCACAACTTTTACTTTTGAATCTTCATCTTTCGCAAGGTTTCTTACGATTTCAAGATTTTCAACAGTCATTCCTTTGTAATCACAGACGATAATGGCACCAGCGTCTTTAAACTCTGCTGTCATCTCTGCAACTAACTCTTCTTTTCTAGTTCTAGTCATATATATTCTCCTTCCGATCTCTAAAAGGGTATAGGTCAAACCTACACACCTGCTCTTTCGAACAGACTAATTAAGCTTTCGCCCCTTTTATCTTAAATCTAAGATTATGAGTAGTAAAAAATACTCTCAATCAAAAACTACCTGTAATTTTTGATTGAAGGTAAAAAAAGGACAGGCTGCGCCTGTCGCCTTTTTATTTGATGTCCATTACTTCTGAAGTGTCAAGTTTGATTGACGGGCTCATAGTCAAAGAGATCGCTGCATTGGAGATATATCTACCCTTTGCAGATGCCGGCTTTGCTCTGTTTACTTTTTCAAGCAAAGTAATGAAGTTCTCTTTGATCTTCTCTTGATCAAAAGAGATTTTTCCAATACCTGCATGGATGTTCCCTTTTTTATCAACTCTAAAGTTAACCTGTCCGCCCTTAGCATTTTCAACTGCTTTAGCAACGTCCATTGTGACCGTACCGGTCTTAGGGTTTGGCATAAGCCCCTTTGGACCAAGTACTCTTGCCACTTTACCAAGAACACCCATCATATCAGGTGTAGAGATAACGATATCGAAGTCAATTTTACCTGCCTGGATATCTTCAATAAGATCTGCAGCACCAACAAGGTCAGCCCCTGCCGCTTTTGCTTCATCAGCTTTTGCATCTTTAGCAAAGACTGCCACTCTTACTTTTTTACCAGTACCGTTTGGAAGAACAACTGATCCTCTTACCATCTGGTCTGCGTGTCTTGGGTCAACATTAAGGTTCAACGCCACTTCAACAGTTTCGTCAAAGTTTGCTGATTTAAGTTCTTTCAGTGTAGCCATTGCTTCTTCTACACTGTACTCTTTTTCTGCATCTATTTTTTTAAGTAGTGCTTCTCTTTTTTTACTTGGTTTTTTTGCCATGTTATACTCCGCTTATATGCTCCCACATTTTTAAATCATGTGGTTTTGATTATTCTCTCACTTCGTGACTGATTAGTCTACGATCTCAACACCCATTGATCTACAAGTACCGGCAATAATATTTGCTGCCATTGCTTTGTCACTTGTATTCATATCAACAATTTTTCTCTCAACGATCTCATCAAGCTTTGCCTGTGTGATAGATCCTACTTTATTGGTAATAGGGTTGTCCGTACCTTTTTTAAGACCCGCAGCCTTCAAAATAAGCTCTGATGCAGGCGGTTGTTTTGTTTCAAATGTAAAACTTCTGTCTGCATAGACTGTCACTTCAACAGGTACTTTGAATCCCATCATCTCTTTTGTTTTTTCATTAAAAGCTTTACAAAACTCCATAATGTTTACACCACGCTGTCCAAGTGCAGGACCTACCGGCGGTGATGGATTTGCTGATCCGGCCGGGATCATCATTTTGAACTTTTCAGTTATTTTTTTTGCCATCTGTTCTTCCTTAAATGTAATTTGAATCTTTCTGTTTTAAGTCCCAAGACCGAAGACTAAATTGTTATATGATTTTCTCTACTTGCGTATAGTCAATCTCAACAGGTGTATTTCTACCAAAAATAGAAACGTTCAACTTTAATTTACCGTGGTCAAGGTCATACTCTTCCACCATTCCTGTAAAGTTGGAGAATGGTCCGTCAACAATACGTACCATCTCGCCTGTTTCGAAATCCACTTTTGGACGCGGTGCAGATTTTTCTTCCATTCTGGCCAAAATATTCTTTACATCCGCATCTGTAAGTGCTGTAGGTGTCTTTTGTTCACCGATAAATCTAGATACTCTCGGCAAAGACTGGATCTTGTGCCAAAGGTCAGTATCCAGGTCTATATGTGCGAAAGCATACCCTGAGTACAATGTTCTCTCTGTAATCTTTTTTTCACCATTCTTAACTTCGATCACTTCTTCTGTCGGAACGACAATAGTGTCAACTTTCTCTTCGATCCCATGATCAATAACCAGTTGTTCAATTGCTCTTTTAACTGATTGTTCTGAACCTGAATATGTTTGAATTGCATACCATTGAAAAGCCATCTGATAATCCTATAAAACTGATGATACGATTGATGACATTAAAAGGTCAACCAATGCTAAAAATATTGATATGACAGTGACTACGAGAATTACTGCTAAAAATGCTTGTCTTACTTGTACTTTTGTTGGAAATATTACTTTATGGATCTCCGCTTTCGCGTTTGCAATAAATGTTGAAATTTTTCCCATATGTGTTACCTTTGTTTGTGGCAGGCCAAGAGGGACTCGAACCCACGGCACCTGGTTTTGGAGACCAGTGCTCTACCAACTGAGCTATTGGCCTAAAGTGAGACTTTAAAAAGTCTCAATAAAGGACAAAACTGTGATTACAGCTTCATCTCTTTGTGAACAGTATGTTCTTTACACCATTTACAATATTTCTTAAGTGCAAGTTTTTCTGTTGTCGTTTTTTTGTTCTTCGTTGTGTGGTAGTTACGTCTTGTACACTTCTCACAACCAAGGTGAACTGTTTCTCTCATTGTTATCTCCTACGATATTGTGCAAGAGGCAAGCCTCCTGCAACGGTGTTACTAAGCGATGATCTTAGAAACAACACCGGCACCAACTGTTCTACCACCTTCACGGATAGCAAACTTAGTACCTTCATCAAGTGCAACAGGAGCGATAAGTTCAACGTTAATTTTAACGTTATCACCTGGCATAACCATTTCAGTACCATCTTGTAGTTTAACTGAACCTGTTACGTCTGTTGTACGTACATAAAACTGTGGTCTATAGTTGTCAAAGAATGGCGTGTGTCTACCACCCTCTTCTTTAGTAAGAACATAGATCTCAGCTTCAAATTGTGTATGAGGCGTGATTGAACCCGGCTTACAAAGAACCATACCTCTTTGTACTGCTTCTTTGTCAATACCACGGATAAGAACACCACAGTTATCTCCGGCAATACCACAATCCATTTCCTTACGGAACATTTCAACACCGGTTACAGTTGTTTTCTGAGTATCTTTAAGACCAACGATCTCAACCTCATCACCAACACATACCTGACCTCTGTCTACTTTACCGGTTACAACCGTACCACGACCCTGGATAGTAAAGATATCTTCGATAGCCATTAGGAAATCTTTATCAGTTTCTCTTTTTGGCTCTGGGATATACTCATCAACCTGTGCCATAAGCTCAGTAATTTTTGCTGACCACTCACCAAGCGTTCCTGATTTAGCTTCTTCCAATGCCTGGAATGCTGAACCGGCTACGATTGGAGTATCGTCACCCGGGAAGTCATACTCAGAAAGAAGTTCACGAACTTCCATCTCTACAAGCTCTAACATCTCTTCTTTGTCTTCATCATCAAGCTGATCTTCTTTGTTCAAGAATACAACGATGTATGGAACACCAACCTGCTTAGAAAGAAGAATGTGCTCTCTAGTCTGAGCCATTGGTCCGTCAGTTGCAGCAATAACAAGAATAGCACCGTCCATCTGAGCAGCACCAGTAATCATGTTTTTAACGTAGTCAGCGTGACCTGGACAGTCTACGTGAGCGTAGTGTCTGTTTTCAGTTTCGTATTCTACGTGAGAAGTAGCAATTGTAATTCCTCTTTCTCTCTCTTCTGGTGCATTATCGATTGCATCGTAATCCATAAGCTCAGTATCACCTGCTACTGCAAGTACTGCTGTAATAGCAGCTGTTAGAGTAGTTTTTCCGTGGTCGACGTGACCGATAGTACCGATGTTAACATGCGGTTTAGTTCGTTCGAATTTTTCTTTAGCCATGCTTTTCTCCTAGCTGTAAAATGTTTTAAAGGCAGTATTATACCTAAATTTTCTTAGACCCCATACCATATGGACAGAACTATTACACAAATGTAATACTTTTGTCCATATATCCAGACCTGAATGGTGGAGCCCATAGTGAGACTTGAACTCACGACCTCTTCCTTACCAAGGAAGTGCTCTACCCCTGAGCCATATGGGCATTATGTGCGTATTGCACGCTCTTAGTTTTTAATTAAAATCTAAAATTATTAATGTTTTGTACGGGAAAGCTTTTGTATGTGAAGTAATTAAGTTAAGTACATAATTCACACAGCTCCCAGATTATGGAGCGGGCGAAGGGATTCGAACCCTCGACAGCCTGCTTGGAAGGCAGGAACTCTAGCCACTGAGCTACGCCCGCGTCTTTATGCAACTTAACAAGTTATGGTGGTGAGTGAAGGATTCGAACCTTCGAAGACATAGTCAGCAGATTTACAGTCTGCCCTCGTTGGCCACTTGAGTAACTCACCACTTGGTTGTTTGTTGTGTATCTGGTACAAACACTGATAATTATATTTCTATGGAGCTGGTGAAGGGACTCGAACCCCCGACCTGCTGATTACAAATCAGCTGCTCTAGCCAACTGAGCTACACCAGCACCATCATTAGAAGCAGTTACACTTAAAATGGACGGGAATTATAGACAAAAAGATTTTAAATGTCAAGTGTTTTTCGAAAATAATGGAAAATTTCTCTTTTTTTAGCTAAATTCACTAAAATACCCTACTTAAAACCAAGGGATCACGATGAAAATACTCTTAGCACCCAGCGAAACTAAAAAGTCCGGAGGCGAATTTCCTTTCGATCCCAGCCAACTTCTTTTTACAGAACTTGCCCCCTTCCGTACAAAACTTCTACATGCTTACGTTAATGTATTGCAAAAAGGGGATCTTGCTGTACTTTCTAAAATGTTCGGTCTTAAAAAAGAGGCTGACATTCGTGCCAACCAGAGAGACCTTATTCATGAACTGACCATGAAAGCCATAGAGCGCTATACCGGTGTTGCCTTTGACTACCTTGGATACACAGAACTAGATGCATCGGCACAACAGTATATAGACAGCCATGTCATCCTCTTCTCCAATCTCTTCGGACCCATCAAAGCGTCAGACCTCATTCCTGAGTATAAATTGAAACAGGGAGAGCCTGTAGACGATATTAAAGTAGAAAAGTTCTACCATGAACATTCCGCTGCTTTAATAGAAGCGTATTTAAAAGACGAAGAGATCCTCGACCTGCGTGCAGGATTTTATGACAAATTCTACAAGCCGGAAAAAGCCTACACCACTTTGAAGTTCATCAAAGAAGGAAAGGTAGTCTCCCACTGGGCAAAAGCCTACCGCGGGATCGTCCTTAGAGAGATCGCCAAAGCCGAAGTGGAGACACTGGATGACTTTATGAAACTGCCCATCGAAGGCCTGAGCATTGAAGAGATCCAGACAAAGAAAAATAAAACAGAGATCATCTATAGTATAGGATAACCCATGAAACTACCAAGCGAGGAAACACTTTACAGAATCATGCTCTTTCTTCTTTTCGGCGGCGTGGTACTGGGTATGCTGTTTGACACACACTATTAGGAAATATATCAATGAAAAAAAATCTATTTGAAATGGGTGCAGACTTTTCCGATGACTGGGCAAGTGACAATAAAGACAAAGCCCCGAAAAAAGAAAAAAGCCCCTGTGAGGAGAAACTGACTCCGCAAAAACACCAGCTTCATTTTGCCAAAGAGAAACGCAGAGGGAAGGTCGTTACCATAGTAAAACCGTTTTGCCTGGAGAAAAAAGAGCTGCAGACACTGCTTAAAACACTGAAGAAAAAACTGGGGACAGGCGGGACAGTCAAAGAGAATACCCTGGAGTTCCAGGGAGAGCTGCAGACACAACTTCGCTCTCTCTTAGCGTCTTTAGCGTACCGCTTTAAGAGATGATTTTAAACACTCTTTGAAATAGAGACAAAACGCTTAAAGGTTTCAAAATCTTTAAAGAGACTCTCCTCTTCAATGACATCAGGAATGAGCTTGATACGTCTGAGCATATCTTCCGGCTGCTTCTGAATACCGGTCAAAAAGACTTCAATACCACGTTTTTCCAACTCAAGCACGGCATCTTCAATGGCATACATCCCTGACTGGTCTATGTAAGGTACATTCTCCATCCGCAAGACCACCATCTTGACCTTCGGAAGATCTGCAATAATTTGTGAGAAATAAGAGGTGAAACCAAAGAAGATCGGACCGTCAAAGGTTTGGACATAGACCTGACACTCCGCATCACCATTCTCAAGCAAGCCACCCATAGACTCATCCATAGGTTTGGCTTCTGCTCTTTCTTCTGCGACATCTCCCATCTTTTTCATAAAGAGCACAGAAGCTAGGACCATACCTACGGCAACCGCCTGAAGCAGATCGACAAAAACAGTCAAGCCTAGGACGATCAACATAATGACCGCTTCGGAACGCGGCACATCTGTCATGTGTTTTAAGCCTTTATAGTCGATAATACCCAGACCGACGGTGATGAGAATACCTGCCAGTACAGGAAGAGGGATGAGCTTGGCGTAAGCGCCTGCTCCCAACAAAACAACCAACAGCAGCACACCATGCACCACACCCGAAAGTCTTGTACGCCCGCCGGCATCAATGTTCACAACCGTTCTCATGGTTGCACCTGCACCCGGTAGACCGCCAATGAGCCCGGCACCGATGTTACCGATACCCTGACCGATCAACTCTCTGTTGGAGTTGTGTTTGGTCTTTGTTTTGTTATCTGCCACCACGGAAGTCAGTAAAGAGTCAATGGCACCCAGTGCCGCCAGTGTCAAGGCAGGAATGACCATGACCATAGGATGATGCCAGTCCATCGTCAGTAAAGTATTCAAATGCACATCCGGCAGTCCTTTCGGGATATCGCCGATGATCGGTACTTCCAGCTTCAACACGACCGCGACGACCGTGAACAAGATCAATGCCACCAGTGTTGACGGTACTTTTTTCGTGACTTTCGGGAAAAGATAGATCACCACGATCGTTCCTGCAGCCAAACCCACCGCCTGCACATTCATACCACTGAAGATCGTACCAAACGAGGCAAAGACATCAATGATCTTTGCGGGGGAATCCATACCAAAAAAGGGGAAGATCTGCAGAAAGATAATAATAAGCCCGATACCTGACATAAATCCGGAAATGACCGGGTATGGCATGTAGCGCACATACTGTCCTATACCAAGCACACCCATGAGTATCTGAAAAACGCCTGCAAGCACAAAGGTCGCCACTATGGTACCGATGGCCGCTTCAAGCGAACCGTAAATGGCGATCTCGCCGGCAATAACTGCTGCCGCGACCACCGCCATAGGCCCGGTAGGTCCGGAGATCTGTGTCTTCGTACCACCGAAGATCGCTGCCAGAATTCCAAGTGCTATGGCCCCGTAAAGCCCTCCAATGGCACCCATACCGGACTGCACACCAAAAGCCAGTGCCAGAGGCAAGGCAACGACAGCTGCGGTGATCCCTCCAAAAATGTCGCCTGAGAGGTTTTTTGTATCAATCATTTTTATCTCCTTTTGCCAGCGTAGAGAGTGATTTAAAAACTCCCTCACCCGGGTCGTAATATTCTATTTCACCGCTTTCTATATCATAGATCCACCCGTGAATATGAAGGGTGTCTTTCTCCAGCCCTTTTTTTACATCAGGGTAAGTCAAAAGATTTTCTATCTGGGAAACGACGGACAATTTTTCGGTTAAACGTAAAAGTTTCTCTTCCTCTGCATCTTTACCCAGTGCCAGGACAGCGAAGTGTTTGGCTTTTTTTCCTAAAGAGAGCCAGTTTTTGGTATGGATCAATGAGGGGTTGTCTATCTCTGTAAAAAGAGAGTGGATCGCACCGCAATGTGTATGCCCGCAAATGATGATCTCTGAAACCTTCAGTGCTGTGACGGCATATTCAATGCCGGGTGCAGAAGCATGCAGTAAAGTATCCGGGTCATAGGGAGCGACAAAGTTTCCTACATTACGCAAGATGAACAGATCACCCGGGGCCGTTCCCGTCATGAGCGAAGGCACCACCCGTGAGTCTGCACAGCCAATAAAAAGTGCTTTGGGATGCTGTCCGTTTTCAACCAGATCCAGCAACTCTTTTTCATTGTTTTTAAAATAACTGTTTTTAAAATCTTCATTCCCCGTCGAGAAGGTATCTTTTGTTAGCACTTCAATCTCCTAAGACAAAATAATTTATCTAAAATATACAAATATTATAGCTTAAAAAAAAGTGCTTTGTATTTACTTTTTATTAATTTTATCTGATTATTTTCCCACGGCCAAAGCATAGAGAACCATTTCATCATTTTCAACAAAATCATTCACCTCATCATCATAATAAGCCCCTATACCTGAACAGCCAAGTCCTAAGTAGCCCGAAGCAATATAGAGCCTGTGCCCGATGATGCCTGCCTTTTGATAAAGTGCCTGATAGTTTTCACCTTTTGAGGTGAGGAAGAAAGCAAGTGCACCAGATGTTGAAAGGCTGTATTGCTCCAGAGAGAGGTAGCCTGCTTTTTTGGCAAAATCTCCATACTTCACATACCTACCATTCTTCTGTAGTCCCAAAGGCATATCAATGACACGGTTCAGCACCACATAGAGATTCACCTCTTCATCACAGTCACTCAGCACAGGTTGCTGTATCACATCCATGAGGTAATTGAACTGCCCTTTAGTCATAGCACCCTCAGCAAAACCACGCTGTGACCTACGCTGAAAGATCGTCTCTCGCAAATTCTCTTTTTTGTAAGTGAATTTTGGGGCCTTAAGAGACTTGTGACAGTTCTGCAAAAGAGTAGAGGATTCATAGGCTTCTTCAATGAGCGGGAAAGCTTCAAAAGTACCACTGCCATCGACATAAGGCAGTTCAAATTCAATGCCTTCAACACTTTGCCCCTGTATGGGGACAGCCATGCACAGCCCGGAGAGAAACCATTCCCGTTCTTCAAAACCGAACATACGGTTCAACTTTTCACGTTCCATCCCATAGACGATTTGTACCGCATGGGGTTTTAAAAGCCCTGCCATCTCTACCGAGCCTAAAAGGTGCCCCGCATCCAAAAGACAGTAACGAAAAGCCCGCTCTTTGTATTTCCAGGCAGAACGGTAATAGATAGCTGAAACTAAAAAGAGGTAGCCCTTCATGGCTGTTTTGTAACCGAGATAAGGCTCAAGTCCCAAGTCTTCTGTGATACCATGCAACAGGGTAATAGACGAAGAACTCACTTCATAATGATAGATACCATCGTCAATGCCCGCCACTCCCCGTGCCTGAAAATAGAGTTCATTTGGGTACAGGGCTCCTGCAGAAGGGTTGATACGCAAATAATACTCTCCACTCGGATATGTCTTCTTTTCCGTCAAACCTGCAATGTGATAGAGGAAATCCTCTTCTTCATTTTCAAGATTTAACTTCTTTTTTTTATAACTGTTAGGGTAATTTTTGTAAGTACTGGGTTGATCTTCCCAAGAGAGACGGTTAGGGTTTGTACGTACAGAATTGTAAGAGTGTTTAGTCATATTGTGATACCAGAACATTAAAAAACCTCCGGATAGTATGACTTCAGGATTTCAACTTTGATCTTTGCCTGTTTGAAAAGTTCTGCGTACGCTATCTCATCATTGTAAAGTCCAATGTGTCTTTCGTAGGACGCCATGACTCTCCGTGCTTTTCTCTCTGCATCTGTTCTATTGCGTTTCAAGTGTTCAAAGGAGACGGCAGCATTGATGAAGCCTTTCACTAAGTTTTTTAAAGGATGGTCAGCCAGACGCAAAGGGTGCCAGGCTTCTTCAAGGACTTCATGGGCTTCAAAATACGCCTCTTCATCCAAAAGTTTCAGGTAAGCCTTAAGTGCCCCCTCTAAGTCATCATTCATTGTTAACATTCACTTCACCGCTTTCTCTATTTTTATGATCAACGCTGTGATATTTTTGTCATAGGCAAAACAGCTATTGACCCGACAGGCCAGATAGAGTTTTTCCTCTTCCTCTTTTGTCAAAACAAATGGATACCGCATCTTCTCAATCTCTTCTCTCGACTTCAACAAAAGAGCAAGATCCGATTTGATGATCACATCCCCTTTATGCAACCGCAAAAAAACATGCAACAGTTTAGAGGCACTCTGAGGTGCCGTTTCCAAAACGGCCCCTTTCTCGTTAAGTGTCTTCTTTACTATTTCATTCAAGTCCAAGTCTTCACTTAAAGAAGCCAGTCGGACAAAATCTTCCAACAGCATACTCAAAGCAGCCGTATAATAGCGGTCATCAAAATCTGCTACCGCACAAATGTCATCATTACTCAAATACCAGGTACCCTTTTTATAAAACTTCTCCCGGCTCTCTTTTGCCAATTTTTCGGCTTCTTTCAAATAACTTTTTTCATAGGTTTTCAGATAACCTTCAATAAGTGCATCCATCAAAAAAGCATGATCTTCCAAAAGTGCTTTTTGTTTTGGCTCTTTGCCTAAGATGCTTTGATGATACAGTTCACCCTCCTTAATCATCATGTTCAGCAAAGAAGAGAGACGTTTTTGTCCCAGGTCACTATACTTTCTATCTATCACAGAAGCCGAAAAAAGTGCCTTGATCATCATGGCATTCCATGCCGTATTGATCTTTTTGTCGACAAAAGGGAACGTTCTCTTATCCATGATACTTCTCAGATATGTTTTAACCTCTTTCAGTTGCTTTGGTACCTTTGCAGAAGTAATATGGGGAAGCGAAAGTTCCCCGTCTATATTCCCGTCTTCTTCTATGCCCAAATAGGCAAGTGCCTCCTCAACATCTACCACATTCATACCCTGCTTCATCAGGGATTCCTTCACCTCTTCATAGTTAAAGATAAAGTAGCCGCCCTCTTCCCCTTCACTGTCTGCATCAGAAGCAGAAAGATACACACCATCCTGTACAAAATGCTTTTCCATCTGTGCAATGGTTTCTGTGACTACGCGTTTATAAAGCGGCTTGCCTGTCAATCTATACAGGGTCACATAAACAGGGATCATCTCGGCATTGGTATAGAGCATCTTCTCAAAATGGGGCATTTGCCAAGTCTCATCTGTGGTGTATCGGAAAAAACCACCCCCGATCTGATCATAAATACCTCGCTGAGCCATAGTGTGTAATGTCTGCTCAGCCATATCCAATGCGTGTTGATTGCCTGTCAATTTGTAAATGTCTAAAAGAAGTGCCAGTTTTGACGCTTCGGGGAATTTGGGTTTTTTGGCAAAGCCGCCATTCAGAGGATCAAACTCTTTGGAAACAGCTTCTACAAATTTTTCTATCATCCCCGGGGTCTGTTTTGTTTTCAACTGCTGCTTTTGCTTTCCTTTTTCCATAAGATGCCGATGCTCAGACACAAGTGCCTCAAACTTCTTAGGTTCTTCTCTGTATAGTTTGGCATAAGCAGGCAACATCTTTAACATTCCGTCCAAACCATAAGCCTCTTCCACAGGAATATAGGTTTCCAAATGAAACGCTTCTGCCTCAGGAGACATAAACACCGTCAAAGGCCAGCCGCCACGCTTACCATACACAGACATGAACAGTTGCTGATACTTTTTATCTATCTGAGGATAGGCTTCACGGTCTACCTTAATGGAAACATAGTCCCTATTCAAAAGTTTTGCAACCTCTTCATTGACAAAACTTTCCTCTTCCATCACATGACACCAGTGACAGGTACTGTACCCAATAGAAAGAAAAATGAGTTTCTTCTCTCTCTTCGCTTTATCAAAGGCTTCTTTCCCCCAGGGGTACCAGTTGACAGGGTTATGTGCATGCTGCTGAAGGTAGGGGGAGTCATCATTGATAAGTGCATTGGTGTATTTAGGTTCTGCATAAAGTGTTGCAGCAAAACAAAGTATCCACAATAATTTCATCATTTTTCCTATTTTATGTATAATAGAATTCTCTGATTAACCTAGATATGAACGTCTAGGTTCATTAGAGGGTTCTATACTCAAAAATATACCATAAAGTACAATGAAATGACCCAAAAAGAAAAAGATACACTCAAAAAGATCATTGAAAACGATATTGTGACAACCGAAGATCAGATCACTATACTTGAAGAAAAAGTCAAACCCATCGCTCCGGACTGTTCCCTAGGCAGACTCACCCGACTCGAAGCCATGGGAGAGCAGGATGTCAATAACAAAATACTGGATGAATCCAGAGTTAAACTGACACGATTAAAAAATGCCCTGCTTCGTATTGACAAAGAGATGTTCGGTATTTGCATAGAATGCGAAGAGGAGATCGGATTCGGAAGAATGTCTATTCGTCCGGAGAGTGTCAGGTGTGTGGCATGTGCCAGTAATCTGTAATTCTCTCTTTTTAATCACGCGATAGCGTGCTTGTTACTGCGAACACCCTTGAAAGCAACGCGATTTGAGAGCAGTAACGATTTTTTGCTTCGTTTTTTCTAAAAAAATGAAGAGAGAAACAATACCACAATTAAAATAGAAGGTAATCACAAAAAAAGATTACGTATTGCAATGGGATATAGTAATCTATAGAGATTCTATATTCCCCACAACCTTCCCTACGATCGTGATCTCATCCGGATGTATCGCCTGAGGAGGATACACAGAATTGTCTGAGATCAGCTCTACCATGCCGTCCGCACGCTGCTGAATTCGTTTAATAAAGAGACCCGTCGTTGTTGAGGCGATAAAAATACCATTTTTATTGATATTCGTTTGTGACCTATCCACAAAGACTATAGACCCATCCTGTAAAGTGGGCTCCATCGATTCGCCATCGACATGAATGGCTTCGAGTTCTGTACTGCCCATGCCTACCATATTATGCATAATCTTCTCATCTATGGATATGGTCTCATAGCCCTCGTCGAAGATCTCCGCTCCACCACCGGCTGAAGCACGGATATCAGAGAAGTAACGTACCTGAAAGAACTTCTCCGTCTCTGCTTTCAACATATCGACTGCCTGATCAAAGAAGAGCCAGTTCACAGAGATCTTCTTCAATGCACAAAATTCAAGGATCTCTTCATAAGGAATGGAGTTTCTCTTTTTCATCGTGGCAAATGTTGCCTGCGGAATGTTCAGTGCCGTCGCCACATCTTTGTCAAATACTTTTCCCGCGATCTTTGTTTCTGAGATCACATCTTTCAGTTTTTCAATAATTTCACCTAAATTCATCATTTTTTGCTCCTTTATTGCTTTTATATGTCAAATTATAGGGTATTTTTCCTAAAAGTATGACAATTTGACATATTTTTTACAATTTTCTATATTTTTTAATACAATTTGACAGATATTTAAAAATAAAGGAAATAAGATGGTTTACACAAAAGATAAAGAGTTATTGAGTTATGCGATCAAAATGGGATGTACCACAGCAGCAGAGTTTGCACTATTTTTAAAAGTAAGAGAGTCTATCCTCTCGCTCTAATATATTTCCCATCACAACATTTGGGGATTTGGCGGTGGGTAAACCTACCCTACAGACTTTCATAGGGTTGGCTTTAGCCGATCTTTTTTTAATCTATTAAAAGTACGTTCACTTCATCACCCACTTCTTTAGAGATGTCATCTTCAGCAGTCACAAGCAGGGCCACATCTCCAAGCATATTGGTCAAGATGGCAGAAGTACCTACTTTTTTACCTTTAAAGTCAACATAATACTCACCCTGCATCAATGTAATATTACAGGCTGTAAACTCTGCTTTTTTGGCACGTTTCATAAAAGGCTCTTTGAGTTTGGCTTTCACTTGACGCATGGCACATTTACCCTGTTGCAGTTTTTCTATTAACGGGACAACATAGAGAAGTGCCGTCACCGTAGAAGAGTAGGCAAAGCCAGGAAGTCCGACAATAAATTTATCTCCCCGTCTGGCCACCATGATGTGCTGTCCGGGTTTTACACGTACCCCTTTGAAGACAATTTCACAGCCAAGTTCGGTAATGACATCTTTCACAAAGTCAAAATCACCCACAGAGACACCACCGGTGGTCACGACTATATCACTCTGTTCAAAAGCCTGTGCGACAGCACGTTTGATGTTCTCTTTGTCATCTTTAATACACCCAAGCTGCATAGGGATACCGTCATATTTTTTAACAATGGCTTCCAGAATGTAGTTGTTGGAAGAGCGTATCTGGGCATCAGATGTCTGGGCTTCCCCCAGTTCTAGCAGTTCAGACCCTGTTGAGAGTATGGCAACTGTCGGTTTTTCATACACTAAAGGTGCGACGATATTCAGTCCGGCCATCACACCGATCTCAGGGAAGTTAATTTTCGTCCCTTTGGGAATAAGCATTTGCCCTTTGGCATAATTCTCCCCTACTTCCCGAACAGAGAAGCCCTGTGGCACTTCCTCTTTAATGACGATCTCTTCCCCCTCAACTTCCACATTTTCTATGGGAATGAGTGTGTCCGCACCCTCAGGCATGAGCGAACCGGTAAACGTTTTAATACAGGTACCACCAATGACAGCATCAGAAAGTGCTGCCCCTGCCGGGTTAATACTCGCTACTTTCAGTCGTCCCATCGTTTGGTCATCATACTGTAAAGCATAACCATCCATTGCAGAGGTAGGAAACTCCGGAGAGTTATGATCTGCCACGATATCTTCTGCCAGGACATAGCCCAGACAATCGACAAGATACAATTTCTTCGTTTTATATTTTTCTATATTAAGATTTTTCATTATCTCTATAGATTCATCAAAATGCAACATACCCATTCCTTCGTAGGGTGCGTAATCACGCACCTTTATATATTTCAGCATGGTGCGTGATTACGCACCCTACATTATGCCAATAAGCCTGAGCCATCCATCGGCGTACTTCTCTCTTCGGCATAAATACGCTCACCGTTCTTCACATCATATTTCCAAATGGGGGCGTTGGCTTTAAAATCTTCAACAAATTCGTCTATCAGCTCCAGTGCCACCCGTCTTTTGGGAGAGAAAACCGCAGAAATATAAGAAGAGGTATGCACCGGGACATCCCCTTTGGCATGTGCCATTTTGACGATGGCGCCTAAGGCTTCCGCTTTTGTCTGCCATTCATCAAACCATTTTTGCAGTACCGGCTCATAAATGTCAAAACTCAAGGCTTCAATGTCATCTTCTGCACGGATCGTTCCTACAAAAGGAATGTATGCACCATAATTTGATGAAGCCTGTTCATCCAGCCATTTGCCAAAGATCTCTTTGACATCCAGTGGCCCGTCATAAAGTTCCACGATCAACCACCGCAGACAGGGGGTAAAATAGAAACTTTATCTCCCGCTTGTAAAGGTGTATTCAAGTCGTTGACCATCGTGTCATTCAGTGCCACTGCACACTTTTCCAACCATGAGGTAAGGCTGCCGTCCTCTTTTAACTTTGCTGAAACATCTGCCAAAGTGGCTGCTTCCATCTCAATGGGAGCTTTCCCGATCGGGCCTAAAAATTCTACTTTTATCATAAGGAATACTCCTGTTATCTATGTGGGGGATTATAATTCTTGTTTGGTATAATTACGCTTAAAAAGGGGTGGGTATGTTATTTGGGTCTATCAGCTACCTCAACCTCCTCCCTTTTCAGCTCTTTCTGAAACGCTACCTTCCCGACAATGCTTCCAAAATGTCTTTTCGCTACAACCGTGCCGTTCCCTCGCAGATCAACAAAGCCCTTAAAAGAAGGTCTATCAATGCGGCTTTCATCTCTTCCATAGAATCAAAAAAATGCAAGTGTACCGATCTTGGGATCATCGCCAATGAAAAAGTCTACTCTGTCCTACTCCTGGAAGGAGAAGAAGCCAAAGACCCTGCCTCTGCCACTTCCAACAGACTGGCAGAGGTACTGGAACTCAAAGGTAAAGTCCTTATCGGGGATGCCGCATTGAAATATTATCTTGAAGGGGGAGAGGGCATCGATATGGCAGAAGCCTGGCATGACAAGACTGGACTGCCCTTTGTCTTTGCCAGACTCTGCTACAACAGGCATGAGAGATCCATACAAAAACTGGCCAAAGTCTTTGCAAAAAGCAAAGTCCGTATTCCCCAGTATGTTTTAAAAAATGAAGCAAAAAAAAGAGGGATCACTCCAAAGCAGTTAACCTGGTATTTGGAGCAAATTTATTACACGATGGGATACAAAGAGAAGAGAGCATTAAAAAAATTCCTACACGCGTAGGTCGGGGTGCCCTCACCCCGACAGAAATCACATATTCATACATCAATACCACACACACCACAAAAAATCAACCAAACAGACATTCATGCCAATTGTGTCGGGGTAAGGGTACCCCGACCTACGCAATGTGTACGTTATATTGTATGAACAATTACCCGATCGTAGCGATCGCCTTCTCAATTCTCGCAACCGTCTCATCCACACCCAAAATAGCCATGATCTCATCCATGCCTGAACCGGTCATTGCCCCCATCACGGAAACACGAAGCGGCATACCGATCTTTCCGAAACCGATCTCTTTCTCTGCCACGATCTTCTCCATGACTTCATGATAATCCGAAGGAAGGTGCAGAGGTTTATCCCAGCTTTTCAACATGGCAGCGAAATCGGTCAATATCTCTTTGGCTTCCCCTTTAAAGGCTTTTTTGGCCGCTTTTTCATCATAACTTTCCGGTGCCGTCACGATCAGTTTGATCTGATCAGCCAGTTCTACCAGAGTTTTCCCACGTTCTTTGGTCGCATCCAGTAACATTTCAAGTTTGTCATGTCCTGCAATATCCACACCAAAAGGCTTCAGCATTTCTGCCAACTCTGCATTGGGTTTATTTTTAATGTAATGGGCATTGAGCCATAAGAGTTTATCCAGGTTATAGTTGGAAGAGGATTTATTGATATTCTTCGGGTCAAACAGTGCGATCATCTCTTCAAGGGAAAATATCTCCTGATCCCCGTGACTCCATCCAAGACGGACAAGGAAGTTCAAAAGTGCTTCAGGGAGATAACCCATGGTTTTATACTCCATCACATCGGTAGCACCATCACGTTTGGAAAGTTTTTTACCCTGTTCATTGTTGATCATCGCCACATGGTAAAAATTTGGTATCTTAAAACCTAAAGCATTATAGACCACGATCTGCTTAGGTGTATTGTAGAGATGGTCATCTCCACGGATCACATCTGTCAGTCCCATAAGAGCATCATCTATGGCAACCACAAAGTTATAGGTTGGTGCCCCGTCTGCTCTGGCAATGACAAAATCATCCACTTCTGTTGCCGCAATGTTCATCTCGCCTTTCACGCCATCCACAAAAGAGATCATCCCCTCCTGCGGTGCTTTGATTCGGATCACCGGTTCAACACCTTCGGGAGGCGTACCTGTAAAGTCACGGTAGCGACCATCATAACGCGTACGCTCTTTCTTAGCCATCTGCTCTTCGCGAAGTGCCGTCAACTCTTCCTTGCTCATATAACACTTATACGCTTTCCCCTCTTCAAGTAGCTGATCAATATACTGCTTATAAAGTTCAAAACGTTTTGACTGGTACACTACCTCGCCATCATGATGCATCCCTACCCATTCAAAGGCTTTTAAAATAGCATCTTTCGCTTCTTCTGAGTTTCTGGCCATGTCGGTATCTTCAATACGAAGGAGAAACTCACCCTTACTGTGCTGGGCTGTAAGCCATGAAAAAAGTGCGGTTCTTAAACCACCAATATGTAAGTATCCTGTAGGAGAGGGTGCGAAACGTGTGACTGTCATAATAGTGCCTTGAAATAAAAATTACGTGATTGTAGCTAAAATGTGGTTAAAGGGGATTTTGTACGCAGTGCGTGGGCAAAATTGCCCACAAAATAAGAATTAGCTTTTCTTTTTACTTGTTTTTTTCGCTTCGCTGTCAGATCTGACATCATGTTTTACATTATTGGCCATGGCTTCACCCACACCTTTTACACGGGTAAAATCTTCAAATGATTTGAATTTCCCATTTTTTCTCTCTTTTAAAATGGCATCAGCCTTCGCTTCACCAATACCTTTTATTTCCATAAGGTCTGTTTTTGAAGCCTTGTTAAGCTCTTTTAAACTCATACCGAACAGTGATGTCACAGACAATACCAATAAACCCAAAACTACTTTTTTTAACATTTCATTCCTTTTAAATATTGTTTTAGTTATACCTATTTATAACTAAAAGTATTTTATCTAATTTTTTCTTACAAACTCGGGTACTATCTTTTGAAGCATGGCTACTTTATTTTCCGTAGTCAAAAGTAACTCTATATCTTTCTTCAGTTTGTCCAACTCATAATAGGTCGCACTTGCAATGAAAATAGAACGATATTTTGTTTTTCGATCTTCCTCATTAAGCAGTAACTCTTCATACAGTTTTTCTCCGGGCCGCAGACCGGTAAAAATGATATCGATCTCCTCTTCTTTCCCGTAAAGCCTTATCATCTGTCTTGCCAGGTCAATGATCTTCACAGGTTCTCCCATATCTAAAATGAATAGTTCTCCCCCTTTTGCAATGGCTGCGGTCTGCAAAACAAGTTGACAGGCTTCGGGGATCAGCATAAAGTAGCGGGTGATCTCTTTATCTGTCACGGTCACGGGACCGCCTGCTTCGATCTGCTGTTTGAATTTGGGAATGACCGAACCGCTTGAGCCAAGGACATTTCCAAAACGGACAGCAACGATCTCCGTGCTTTTACTCTCAACATTCTGCGCATAGAGTTCTGTCACTCTTTTGGTCGCACCCATGACATTGGTAGGGCGGACAGCTTTGTCTGTAGAGATGATGACAAGCTTTTGAACCCCCAGGGAGATACAGCTGTCAATGACACTCTTTGTCCCCTGTACATTATTCACGACCGCAGCAGAAGGGTTCTCTTCACAGATAGGGACATGTTTGTAGGCAGCAGCATGAATGACGATATCTGGTTTTACTTCAGAAATCAGTGTTTCCGTTGTCTTCGCATCACAGACGTTTACAAGCCTTAATGTCGCCTCAGGTATCTGTTCACCGATCTGATAGAGGTTGAATTCACTGTTATCTGCAAGGGTCAGCACAGAAGCAGCGAAAGCCTCACACTGTCTGCTGATTTCTGATCCAATACTCCCGCCGGCACCGGTGATCAAAACAGACTTTCCTTTGATGAAGGAGGAGATAAGTGTGGTGTCAAGATCCTGGGGGTGTCTGGCCAAGAGGTCTTCAATAGAGATATCTTCCAGTTTTTCATGTTCCGACCCGAGTAACTTCACCTTTTTTATCTCAAAGATACCCAGATGGTTCAGCGTCTCTGCAAGCGTTTTTAAGGCGACCTGATCCAGCGGTTCGGTAATAATGGCCGAAACAATGCTTTTCTCCTCTACCACACTTTTTAATGCAGAAAGCGCATAGACTTTGACATTGTTGATATAGGCATTGGTCGTATTCTCATTTTCATTGACTGCAGCAATAGCAACGGGATAGTAGTCTATCTCGTTTTTCATAGCACTCTGGATCATTGTTGCAGTCTTACTGTTGACACCGATAATCACGGTTGCTTTGACCAGCTGACGATGACGTCCCTCTGTCAAAACACGTTTACTCACCCGAAACGTACCTATAAAAATAAGTGATAAAAAGAAGTCAATAATGATCACCGAGCGGGGAAAAGGGTTAAAACTGTCACTGAAGAGCAGATAGAGAAGCACAAAAACACCATAGGCCAGGAGATGCGCCTTAATAATATTTTTGGCATCAGAAAAACTAAAAAAACGCCATATCACCGCATAGGTACGAAAGAGATAGAGTGAGGCGAGCTTTAAGCCGGCAAGTACTGTAAGAACAAGCCAGAATGTTTCAAAAAATCGTGCTTCTATCGCAAAGTTAAAGCGTAACTCGTAGGCAAAGAGTAACGTAAGCAGAGAGAGGACAATATCGGAAACCATGAAAAAAAGCGTTCTTTTCAAGGACGTTGGCTGGAAGAGTCTGCTCATACACATACCCTTTTAATCACTTGACACACCCGGTCAAGCGCTTCATGACTCATATTTGTGCCGCTGGGGAGACAGAGTCCGCGTTCAAACAGCTTTTGGGAAGTGCCGTCTTCAAAAGTAAGCGCTTCGGCAAACAGCGGCTGAAGATGCATGGGTTTCCAAAGCGGTCTACTTTCAATATTGACCGCTTCCAGTGCTTCGATCACCCTGTTTGGGTCTGTATGCTTAAAGGTGATCGTCGTCAGCCACCTGTTGCCTCTGCTATCGGGGATCTCCGGCATGAAAGTGATCTCGTCAATTTCACCAAGTGCTCTCCTGTAGTATTCAAAGATCTCTCTTTTTTGATTGACGCGTTCATCCAGCACTTCCATCTGGGCCACACCTATGGCTGCTAGGACATTGGACATACGGTAGTTGTATCCAAAAGTCCTGTGCTCATAGTGCAGGGTCGGTTCTTTTGCCTGTGTTGAGAGGAATTTGGCTTTGGCTATCCATTCCGCATTGTCGGAGACAAGCATCCCCCCACCGGAAGTCGAGAGGATCTTGTTGCCGTTAAAAGAGTAGACTGCCATATCGGAAAACCTTCCGCTCTGAAGCCCATGGTAGGACGCACCTAAAGACTCTGCCGCATCTTCCACCACATAAATGCCTGCTTCCCGGCAAATATGCATGATCTCATCCATTTTGGACATTTGACCGTAAAGATGCGTCACTATTAACACTTTGGGTTTTTTGGGTGCTTCGGCAATGGCTTTTTTCAGCAGTTCCGGAGAAAGATTCCAACTCTCGTCACTGTCAACGAATACCGGTTGTGCATTTTGATAGAGAACAGCAGAGACCGAACCGATAAAGGTAAAACTTGAAGCGAGAACGTAATCGCCCTCTCCCACACCAAGCACACGCAAGGCAAGGTGCAGACCGGAGGTCGCAGAAGAGAGAGCTAATGCATGCGAGATACCCGTATACGCGCTTACACTGGCTTCAAAACGATCCACAAAGGCACCCAGGGGAGCGATATAGTTACTCTCAAACACTTCTGCAATATACTGCTGCTCTTTACCGCTCATGTGCGGAGAAGAGAGAAAAATTCTGTCCATCTGTTTATCCTGCTGCTGTTTTAATGATATATGCCATATCTTTTTTCAATGACCAGTGCTTTACATACGCCATATTGATCTTTACTTTATCGGGCCAGATCACTTCACGGTTATAGACTTCAGGCTCTTCCTGCTCTGCCAAAAGTCTCTCTTCCTCTTTGTACTTCAGCGATGCCGGACCCGTGATACCGGGTCTCAGCGTCAAAATCACACGTGCTTCGCCTTCCAGTCTGTCCGCAAAACCGGGGACATCCGGCCGGGGACCGACAAAACTCATGGTACCAAACAGTACATTAAAGAGCTGGGGGAGTTCATCGATCTTCGTTCTGCGAAAAAAAGCACCGCTTTTGGTAATGCGTCTGTCCGTTGAAGTTGTCACACTTGTCTCCAGCCCCTCAACTTTTTTCATTGTCTTGATCTTGAAAAGAGAGAAAGGTTCGGCATCTTTACCTATGCGTTTTTGTATAAAGAGACCATTACTGCGAGTCTCAACAGACGCAATGAGCCATGCGATCAACATGACCCACCAGGTCAGGGAAATCACCACTACTGCTCCGACAATGTCAAACAGACGCTTGATCACCCGTGCTTCTCTGCTTAAC
Source organism: Sulfurovum sp. (assembly GCA_027071315.1). Taxonomy (GTDB): domain Bacteria; phylum Campylobacterota; class Campylobacteria; order Campylobacterales; family Sulfurovaceae; genus Sulfurovum. The sequence continues at coordinate 21,716 of JALSUP010000038.1, read as the reverse complement.
ATCTATCGCTTGATTTTATAAATTTTGCTATAGGGTGAGGAGACGACCAGTTCAAAAAGTGATCTGTCATATTTGCCAAGAAGGAACATTTGTACATACATCGACTTGAAGGTCTCTCTGTCCATCACAACAAACTGCCCGTAACTTTTCATATACATCACCACCAAAGCTCCCTCTGCATGAAAAGGCTCGGAACGTACATTCGTCTCTCCGTTTTTTGTAAACTCGGTAATAATGAACTGCTTCACTGCAACCTGCTGCGACCCCATAGATACGATCCCCTTCTTCGCATCAAAGACGATCCCGTTTGCAAAAGAGACGACCCCGTCTTTGTTACTGACCGCAGAAGTCGGGTAGAAAGTGATCCTGCGCTCCGGCTTTCCTGTTGTCAGATCGAGGTTTCCAAAAACAGCCACCGTCGGAAAGATGTTGAGCATTCGGGAAGGAAGATAGAGGTACACATCCCTGCTTTTCTTCGGTAAAGCATAACTTCCGCTCTCCAACTCTCCCAACAGAATATTCGGATCGACCTGATCTTTTTTTCCATTCTTGAACAGAGTATCTGCCACGATGGAGTAGTTGGAATCCACATAGGTCTCTACGGCCAAACGCCCCAGGTTGGCTGCCAGTTCAGGAGAAGTGGTCTGCATGATCTTTGAAATGATGAAATTATCATTGTTATGTTTCCCGCCATCTATCAAAGTAGACGTATCGGAATAGTACCAGACAGGATACCCGTAATCCCACCAGCTCAACGTATAGTCTTTACTTTGTGACAATTCATTTAACTTTGCAAGGTCCTGAACTTCAGCCTTATTGAGTACGGTTGGAACCTTATAACCTATGATGTGGGTAATATTTGGGTAGAGCATCATGCCCGTTGCGAAGACAAGGAAAAAATATTTGATCCGTTTATCTTCCAGAACTTCAGAGATGACAAAGAAGAGGTATATCGCAGACATTGCTGCTATCGGTACAGCGTAGACAGTAAAACGAAGGCCCCCGAAAAGTGCGAATACACCTATCCCGACCAGGGGCAAGGCCAAAATGAAGGCCTTATGGCGAAAGACCAATACAAGATACCCGATCAAAGAGATGACCACCCCGATCTGAGAACCGGAAATACGGTTGGCAAATACTGAAAAAGGGATCTGTCCTGCTTCACGAACCGTCTGATTGACCGCATAGAAGTGGAGACCTGTTGCAGCGGTTCCTGTCGTGATATAAGAGAAGACCTTTCCCCATATCAAAGCGATAACATTTCCAAAAACAAGGAAAAGGAGGAACAAAACTGCGGAAGCGATCATCAGCTCTTTCTCTTTAAATGTCTTTCTTTGCAACACAAAATAGAGAAGGAATACCAGAGCCAATTGCACCACATACACAAAGGGCTTCGCCAGTCCCAGAGGAAACAAAGCGACAAAAACCAAAATCAAAGAGGCATAGGTTGTCTTTTCATCTCTGTGAAACCAGACCATATAAGCAGCATAAATGATACCCATCGCATAGACGATCGCCTGCCCCTGATCGTAAAAGAAGGGGTAGAGTACAATGGCGACGGAGGCATAGAGTGCAGAACGCAGATTGAAAGCAATGGTACTCTTCATTAAAAAGTAGAGTATGAACATCGGTGCCATAGCAGAGAACATATCGGTATCGTAATACCCTGTCATGGTTCGGTTATAGTAACTCCAGGCAATACTTCCCAGTAAAGCAGCAAAGAATCCCCATAAAGATTTTCCGTACAGACGTGTGATCAGAATAATGGGAACAACGACCAGAGAAGAGACAAATGCCGGCATATACAAGATCACCGTTTCCAGACTGAAAGGAGTGATCTTGGTGATCAGAGTCGTAAAAAAGACAACCCCGTACTCCCACATGCCAAATACACGGGGGTTCTCCATGTGTAAGCCAAATAACTCTTTTTGTGCCCCTGCTGCAAAAAAATACCCGTCATTGGTATTGATCATCAGCTGGCCATTCCAGTAAAAATTAGGGTTATCCTGAAACTGATAGACCCAGATCATGCGTATGGCCAGAGAAAAGAGATAGGCCAGCAGCATTAGGCCTAAGAGTTGATTGGTACTTACCTGAGCTGTATTATTTGTCTGATTCACACATTACCTTTAATGATTTTTTTGATCACAGAAAAAATACCCATGATCGACCCTGCCCCATAAGAGAGATGCAGTGTCAAAAAGCTTAAGATCAAATATCCTACGCTATTATAAGTATTCTTCATTTTTAAACTTAAAATTATAACCAAAGTGAGGTAACTTAACAATGAGACCACACTAAACCACAGAAATCTGCTGTCAATCAAAGAGGCAAAAAAAGGAAGTATAAGGGACAATACAAAAAACAGAGGAATAAAATGTCTGAGACTCAAAGCCCTGAAACTTTTGGCATAGTAAGCGGTCAATATATTCCATTTGCCATTCTGAAAGTTATTTTTGGCCAATTCTGAAAATGTTTCCCTCGCATAATAGGTACATTTTACATCTGGTATCAGGTAGATCTTCCCTCCACCGTTGATAATACGCTTATTGAGTTCTATATCCTGATTACGCACCAAACGTTCATCATACAGGCCATACTTTTCAAACACCTCTTTTTTGTAACATCCAAAAGGCACGGTATCTACCTCTACAGGCTTTGTGAGATTTATCGCACTTCTAAATGTACTTCCAACGCCGAACTTATGGGAGAGTACTTCTTTAATGGACATAGAAACTTTTGTTCTGTTTTTTACTTCCGTCGTCAATACCGGCCCCACACAGTCGGCATCCAAGTTTTGAAGTTGCTGCACCAGTTTAACGAAATAATCTTCTGCATACACAGCATGTGCGGAGATGATAAATATAAAATCCCCGGTTGATGCGTTGATCCCTATATTCATAGCTACGGGAGCGATCTTTTGTGGATTGTGCAACAGTTTGATAAAAGCATACCTCTGCTGATACCGGGTGATGATTTCAATGGTCTTATCACTACTCCCTCCGTCAACAAGCAGCAATTCCATCTTTTCTTTGTCGTAATCAGATGCCAGTATTGAATGAATACAGGTACTGATATAGTTTTCTTCATTAAATACAGGGATAACGATGGATATCTTCTTATGCATTAAAATCCAAAAGTTTTTTTACAATAATCTTACTTGCCTCACCATTTCCATATAAATTTAATTTTCTATTTTCTATTTTCCTCTTTATGTACTTTTTATAGGCAGCAAGTATCTTCTCTTTCTTTGCCCCAACCAACACATTGAAACCATGCTCTACTAACTCAACCCACTCCGTCTCATCTCTAAGTGTAATACAAAGTTCCTCTTGCAAGCACACCTTTTCTATTTTTTCTATCATCTGTTCAGTCATTGCACCGTGGTTTTCCCCACCAATGCCAAGGGAGTAATCAGGCTCAGGTATCTTCATCTCACCAAAGAAAACGTCACTCATGTTTGCAGCGTAATGTTGTCCTGTATGTACAATAACTTCATCTATTTCATCATATTTAGCTATCTCACGACTTATACTTCCAACTTTTATAAACTGGGGTCTTGCACCCAGTATTGTTAGTATTTTCATTTTTTCTCTACTTGGCATAAGCTAATACATTTTCTATAATATAATCAACCTCATCCTCATTTAAATCAGGATAAATTGGTAGAGAAAGTGACTTTTTAAAAACATCATTAGCCACAGGGTAATCTTCTAATTTATAGTCATATTTTTTTTTGTAATAACTATGATTATGAATAGGGATAAAATGCACAGAAGTACCTATACCTTTCTCTTTCAATATCTTATACAATTCATCTCTATTGTTTACTTTAATGACATACAAATGATAACTTGTTTCTCTATCTTCTTTTATAAAAAGTGTTTCTATTTTATTATTAAATGCCTTATCATATTGTTTTGCAATGTCTGCTCTCTTATCTCTCATCCATTCTAGCTTTTTTAGTTGGCTTAAGCCTAATGCTGCATTGATATCTGTAGAGTTGTATTTATTTCCATTATCAACAATGTCATATTCCCATCCCCCACCACTATATCGATCCCATACATCCTTACTTATCCCATGTAAACGGTTAATACTAATATTTTTAGCATAGTCGATATTATTTGTTGTTGCCATACCACCTTCTCCGGTAGAAAGTGTTTTAGTCGCATAAAAACTAAAACAGGTGATATCACTTGGAAGGCTTCCAACCCTTATGCCTTTATAAGCAGAGGGTAATGCATGTGCTGCATCCTCTATTACTTTTAAATTATATTGCTTAGCCAATGTATAAATCTCATCCATATCACAAGGCTGTCCAGCAAAATGCACAGGAATAATTGCTTTTGTACGTTCAGTCATAAGTGCTTCTATTTTTTGTACATCTATATTATGTGTATCATATTCAATATCACACAAAACAGGGATCGCATCAAAATATGTTACCACTTCAGCAGTAGCCACAAATGTGTTGGTAGGGAGGATAACCTCATCCCCTCTTTGTAATCCTATTGCCTTGAGTGCAAGATGTAATGCAGCCGTTGCGCTGTTTACCATCACTGCTTCCTTGGCTCCGATATAAGACTTAAAAGATGTTTCAAACTCCATCACCTTTGGTCCCATAGTTAACCATCCTGACCGTATGGCATCTGCAACCGCGTCTAATTCATCTTGTGTTGTATGTGTTCTATGAAAAAGTATATTTTTCATCTTCTAACCTTAGCAACAAAGTCTTTTATACTCTTTGGGAAAAGTGCTTTGTTTTTTAAAATATTTTGATTTATTTTAGCAAAATCTTCTTCAACCTTTATCTCATCTAACTTTTTGTTACTGTCAAAGTAAATACCATTTACACCATCTAACACCCATTCTCTGTTAGCTAGTATATTTGACACTATAGGTATAGCGCCATATTGCATAGCCTCCAATAAAGAGACGGACGTTGAATCAGAGTCCGGAATTGATATATAATATTTTGCTTTTTGGTAATATAATTTTTGTTCCTCTTCCAATAGGTACCCCACAAATAAAACACGGGTAGATAAATCTAATTGTTTTACCAATATTTCTAAATTATTTTTCTCCTTGCCTTCATTTGCAATAATCAAACGATACCCGTCTGCGTGCTTTTCAAACCATTCTATAATGTCTCGAATATTATAAAAATCTTTTAGTGCTCTATTTGAAAAAACAAGTTTCTCTTTTTCCATCTTAGACTCTCCTATTCTGTCAAAACCAAAAGGGAAGACAATTGTTTCCTTTTCTCCTACAAACTGATGTACAATATCAGCCATATACCAAGAATCAGAAGTTACAAAATCTGCTTTTTGCAATGCAAACTTTGCTATGTATTTACGTATAAAATTTGAAAAAGGTTCCAGTAAAACATCACTTCCCCAAGTTGACTGAATGAATGTAACACTCTTTACACTACTTTTACTAAGCGCCCCTAAAAATCCATAGCTGCTGAGGTAATGTGCATTGATATAATCTGGTTCAATCTGCTTTATACGTTTTCTAATCTGTAGTAATTTAAAAATGAGTTTGTGATTTCCCCCTGTAGCAGAGGTATGCTCGTTTAAAATAAAAACATTATCTTTATTTATATATTCCAAAATTTCATCTGCTACCCCATTTAGACTAATGAGATACACATCAAAATACAATACCAACTCTTTCACCCATTTCAAAATATGTGGGCTACGACCATCTCCCAAAATAAGATATTTATTTTGCATTTTTTATCACCACAAAATGATATGTATCATTAAATATTTTTAATGACTCCAACAATGGTATCAATGATTGTAATTTAAGTTTGCACAACCCTTTTGCATATCTACTTTTTATATAGACATTTTTATATACTTCTATATGATACTTTTTTGCCAACTCTTCTATTTTAGTGAGTGACAATGTTCTATAATCGTCATTTAAAAACTTCTCACTGTTATCAAAATAATCATATAAGATTAACATTCCATTAGAAGAGATACTGTTTAATGCCTTATCAAAGATGGCATATCTTATCTCATTGTCGGTGACAGAGGTTAAAACTGCCATAAGAGTAACAATATCATATGTACCTTCTAGTTTCACTTTAAGAAAATCATCATTAATGCTTTTAATATGTGGTAACTTTCCAATAAGTTTTTTGTATCGATCTTCCAAATATTCTATTGCTGTAATATTTTTGTATTGAATGCCAAGAGAAAGCATTTTACATAAAAAATTTCCTTCTCCTGCTCCAATATCTAAAAAAGTGCTTTTTTCTAAATTACTCAACTTCAATATATTAGTCAAAGTTCTTGTCTGCTTACAATCTAACCAATAAGGATAACAATTAAAGATTGACCACGTATTTTTTTTTCTACTGTCATAAAAATCTCTCATTCTTTTTAAATCATCCATTAAGGTACTCCTCTATAAGAACTGCTAGTCTTTGTACTTGTTGTTTTCGATGATGCTTTTGGATTAGTGCTACATTAAAAATTCTTTCTTTTTTCTGTATATACTCATCATAGATTAACGCTATGTTTGCTTCAATCTTTCCAATATTGGAATTATCAGAAACATACCCAGCATTGCATTCTCTAATGAGTTTAGCTGCAACATCTTCTTCATCTACAAGTGCTATAATTGGCTTTAACACACCTAAGTACTCAAAGAGTTTCCCTGTAAAGACACCTTTTCTCCCATTACTTGGATGAACTAAAAGTAGTGCATCACTCTGCCTCATTAGTTCAACTGCACTTTCATGGTCAACACTAGGTATTATCTCAATCATATCCCTCAAAAGACTAGGTATTTTAAAATGTGTTTTAACCCCAACCAACTGTACTTTTACTTTTGCATCACTGTGTTTACCCATAAACAATTTCATGGCTTTAAAAAAATTATTGGGATTTATGTCTCCATAAAAATTTCCCATATAAGTTAAAACAAGGGTGTCATTCATTGTCTCTTTTTTTTCTAAAGGAAAATCATATCCATTTCGAATCTCGGCAAAAAGAAAATTCTTCTCTTGACAGATAGATTGAAACTCATCAACAATAGGCTTTGAGACAGAAGTAAGTGCATTAGCATATTTAAAAATTTGTTGTTCTAATTTTTCATAGTGAGATTTAGTTACAGTATCAATGTAGGGACTACAACTCATTTCATCTCTCATGTCCGCTATCCATTTAAGATGTGGAAATTCTTTTTTCAATTTCAGTGCTAAAAGATGTGAGGCATCAGGCGAGAAGGAGGAGAGTATTAAGTCAATATTCTCCTCTTTTACCCTTAGCTTTAAAAGTTTAAAACTCTCATTTATCCAGGATTGATAGATATTTTTAGTAAATCTTTTCACCATTATGTTGTAGCAAACTTTGGAGTAATGTACAATTTTATTTGTTCTTTTTGAAAAAGTGAGTGGCTTAAAAAGTGCATTATTTGTACTCCTTGAGACAAAGACATCTTTCAAGTCATTATGAAAAGATTTTCTATCATCTAAAGTATGAACAAAAATATTGTATTTATCTCTATCTAAATACTTTGCAAAAGAATAAATTCTATTGCTCGCTATGGATTGGATGGGTGGATAATATATAGATATGATTAATATATTTTTTTTCATCTTTTACTTCTCTTAGTTGGTTAAAATCTCAACAAGATTTCCAAGAACATTCTCTTTTGAGTATTCCTGCCGAATAAAATCTATAGCCTCATAGTTTACACCAAGCTCTTTTTTTTCAAAATTCATTTTTAACTCAGAAAATTTCTTTTTCAACTCATCAAAAGTAGAAAAATAATTTGTATATGGAAATTTATAATTATAAAGCACTACTCTACCATAGACTAAGGCTTCTAAAACTGAAAATGCCAAACCATCATGCTTCACATTACGAATATAACAACTACACTCTTGAAACTCTTTATCCATATCTACCCAACCCAATAAATGAATATTATCGGGTAACTTTTTTGCATAACTCTTTATTCCTGCAATTTTAAATATAACATCATCAAAATATTTTGCTAATTTAATAAAATCAGATATACCATAAAATTCCTCTTTACCTTCGCTAATATATGTCAAAACATTAAATTTATCAAACTCTTTTGGTACAACATTCCTATCATAAGTTGCAATAGAAACAACGTCTGCTTCTATTGATATATTTGCTAACTCTTTTTGTATCCAATCAACTTCACATAAAAATTTTGATGCATTAAGTAATTTTTGATTTATTCTACTATTTTTATAATCTTCAATAGCAGTTAAAACATCACTACCGATAAAATGCTGTACTATTTTTTTGTTAAATCTCAGAGCTAAGGTCAAAGCTCCTCCACCACTAATAGAGGCACTGATAGAATAGACTACATCGTTACTGGGTAAAGACAGTGCAAATTTTATTTTATCACCTATTTTTTCATTTGTATCAAAAAATATATATCTATTTTTATCATCAAATTCATTTAGTTGCTTTGTTAAGATATGACCAAAATAGCTATTTCCTATAATTGCTATCTTTTTCATTTCCTGATCTGCTTCTTAACTACAAGTAGCTTTGTAATACTCTCTTCTACAATTATTGGCGAATCATAAGATACAAGAAAGCTAGAAATTTTTTTAATCCAATTTATTAATTTCAATCTATTAAAAATTTTTATTAAAAAATTATTTCTATATTTTTTGAATAATTTTGTAGGATAGAATTGAGGATGGTATAAATTATATGTTTCAAATAGTACGAAATTTGTTTTTTCTAATAAATTTAAAAATTCTTCAAACTCTCTTTGTTTCATATAATCACTTTCTATATTTTCTCCATAACTATCAATTATGATAAGAACCCCATCCTCTTCCATATTTACATTCATATTATGCAACAATTCTATTAATTTTCTATCCTCAAGTATATGTTGAAAGACAGTTATAGCTGTAATAATTGAATATTTATTTGATTTAAGTTCAAATTTGTCTGTGCCATAAAAAGATATATTCTTTTCATTGTATTTTTTAGTAGCACTAATTATTATCTCATCTGCCAAATCTACCCCAATTGTTTGCTTAGAAAAAGTAGATAATAAATTTGTAAAATCCCCACTTCCACAACCATAATCCAAAGAGATATTAGCACCGTTTGGAAAATATTTTTTTACAATTTTTGCAACCAAATGAAGTCTCATACTCTGATCATACATATATGTAACTTGATCACTCCATCCAGTATGTCCATATTTACCAACTCTCTCTATCCAATACTTTTTATTCATTATTATTCTCTTCCTGCAGAATTTTATTATACCAATATCCAACATAACAATAAAATATAAATTGTGTACTGCTTACAGATAACAACACTTCTTCTATTTCCAAATTACTTGTTACCACAATGACTAATAGAAACATTAAATTACCAAACAAGCTAATATAAAATATCTCTTTTTGTTTTCCTAATATGATTGGTATATTACTAATAGGTGAAATCAAAAAGTTCATAAATAGATACGGAATAAGTAACTGACTATATTCTCCTGCTACTCGCCACTTTTCACCAAACACAAATGCAAATAGTTCTGGTGTAATAAAAAAAAGTATTCCAAATATTGGCACTGCAATTAAAAAAAGTTTTATGACAACACTTTTTACATAAGGGTAAAGATTTTTATCTTCATTGTGTAAAGTAGTAAATTTTTGATACAACACTTGCCCTAAAGCAGAGCCAATAATGCCAATAGGTATTTGTAAAACACGTAAAGAAAGTGCATAAAATCCTAAAACTGATACACCGAAAAAAGATGAAATCAGCATTACCGAGCCACTTGACCTTAATATATCACTAAAAGCATGCAGAGAGTTTACCAAAGGAAACACTTTATATTTTTTCATTTGGACCATCATGTTGTCTTTGCTAATATTTTGCAACTGCTCTTTATCATTTTCCAAAAATTTATTAACGAGTACAAATGCTGAAAGCGTACGTCCTAATATATTTCCTAAAATAAGTCCACCATTTATAGAAAAATAACCAAAGAGTGGTTGGGCAGTTCCAATAGATAGACTTTGTACAATTTGAGAACTCGATAAATTTTCAAAATACCCTTTTCGATTTGACCAATAATTAAAAGTCTGAATAATACCTGCAAGCAACAATGAAAAAGGAATCAGAAAAATAAAGTTCCCAACGGTCTGTGCATTTAAAATATTTAAAATAAAATCTTTAAACAATAAAATACTAAGTGTAACGACAACTACCAGTATCCCGGTGATCAGGAGAGAAAGTGCCAATATATTCATCGCATCTTCATCACTTCGCGGTAACACTATCGCCATCTCATACCTTGCTGTTATGACTATTGAGATAAAACCAACAAGAGCCAGGTACAAGGAGAGAATACCAAAATCTTCAGGCGTATAAATCCTTGTTAGAATAGGGCTAACAGCCATAGGAATAGTCTGTGCGATAGTTGTACCAGTCATAAGCGTAAGAACATTACGGCTAAATTCCGATTTTGGTTTGAGTTTATTTAACATCTAAAATTGCCCAATATCCACGAGTTCCACCTACCCTTTTCAAAACACCCTTCTCCTTTAGATTATTAAGATGTTTTTTTACAGCAGAGTCATTTATATTTAACTTTTCTGCTAGGGTTCTATATCCTATTTTATTATTGTCTTTTATTATCTCTATAATCTCTTTTTGTCGTGCTGTCAAGTCTATTGAGCCACCCATTGAGCCACCCATTGAGCCACCCATTGAGCCACTATCTATCTCATCATAATTTGAGACAAAAACCATTCTCAAGAAATCCTCATAAAATATAAAATCTTCTTCTTTATAATAAGTCAATATCCTATTCATGCCAGAACCAAGCTGTTCTACCATATCTAAATCTTTGTAGATTCTCATAATCTCTCTATTGATAGGATTAGAAAAACCATGAAAGAATTTTTCTTTATTTTTTATAATAGAGAGACCACCTGCAGAAGTTATCTCTAGTCTATCATCATATATCTCAAAGACAGGAGGAAGCTCATGGGTATAGTCATTATGTACAATAGCATTAATAACAGCCTCTTTCAGTGCCAAAGGGTTCCAAAGCCTCTTATTGATCCTCTCTTTTGAAGTAATAAGCGTTGCTGTTCTATTTTCAAGCTCCAACTTATCTAAAACACTCTTTGTTGCTTTTACCAAAGAGCAATAACCATACTCATTATTTTCAATTAGATGTACTTTATTTAGACCATCATATTTTGCAACTTTTATAGAAGTTCCATTACTATCGGCCATTAAATAAGCTACATAATTAAATGAACCATCTTCTGTAATCAACTCTAAATTAGAAGCAAACTGTTCATTGAGTTTTAACCCTTTCGCTTCATAATAAATTTTTAATTGCTCAAAAGTCAAGTCTTGTCTATGTGATTTGATTTTACCCAATGAGTTTCGAGTTCGTTTAGAAAACAGATCTTCTATCATCGTTATGCTCATGGGTTCACTTGCACTTCCCAAACGAATAAAACAACCTCGTGGAGACATACCATATTTTTTCACATAGTAGGGTGTTTCACTTCCACTTGCTATAATTACTTTTATAATATCATTTTCATCTCTTTTCTCTAAAGTAATATCAAAAAGTCCCAGACAAGAAGGAATAATATTATTTTTAAGTCTATCTTTTATCTTCAATTGAACTTCATCACAATTTTCCACACCGATACTCTTGCCCAAACTATCAATACCAATATAAACAACGCCACCATCTTTATAATTCAAAAAAGCAACTATCTCTTTTTCTAAACCATCAGTAAGTTTAGCTTTGTACTCTATTCTATTGGACTCTATCATTAAATATCTTCTCTACTCAAATCTATGAGAAATATAAGATATCTCATCATCATTCACATAAGGATTCATCGGCAAAGACATAATCTCATCAGAGACTATTTCACTCACAGGGAAATCTCCTTTTTTGTACCCAAGATAAACAAAACACTCTTGCAAAGGCAAAGGCATAGGATAATGTACCGCAGTAGGAATGCCTTTCTCTTTTAAATGAACTTGAACATTATCTCTATTTTGGACTCTAATACTATATTGAGCAAAAGCAGAAGTAACTCTTTCCTCAACAAAAGGCAAAACTAAATCTTTATCTTTTAAAGCTTCTGTATATTTCTTTGCAACTTCCTGACGTAACGCTAAATCCTTTTTGTAATGTTTGAGTTTTACATCTACAATGGCACATTGAATCGTATCCATACGTCCACCCATGCCAATGTAACGATGATGATATCTTTTTGATTGACCATGCACTCTCAGAGATTTTATTTTCTCTGCCAATGTATCATCATCAGTAAAAACAGCACCCCCGTCACCAAAACACCCTAAAGGCTTAGCGGGGAAAAAAGAGGTCGTTGAGATGTCTCCCAGATTACTATCTGTTTTTCCTTTGTAGGTAGCACCAAATGACTGTGCCCCGTCAATGATGACTTTCAGGTCATATTTGTCTGCAATGGCTTGAATGGCATCCATATCTGCAGGCTGACCATAAAGACTGACTGGGAGGATGGCTTTTGTCTTGGCTGTGATGGCAGCTTCAATTTTGGCAGCATCAATATTATACGTTTTTTCATCGATGTCTACAAATACCGGAGTTGCACCCAAAAAAGCAATGGACTCTGCTGTAGCAATAAAGGTAAAAGGTGTTGTGATCACCTCATCACCTGGGCCAATATCTAATGCCATCATTGCCAAAAGCAGTGCATCGGTACCACTTGAACAGGTGATAGCATGTTTGGCTCCGGTGAATACCTGAAGGTTCTCTTCCAGCTCCTGTACCTCTTCACCCATAATATAGTTCGACGTGTCAAGCACTTTGTGAATCGCCTGATCAATCTCTTTTTTATAGAGTTGATACTGATACTGCAGGTTTGCAAAGTCAATGGAGGTTTTTAGTTTTTGATTGTTCGGTGTTGGCATTATTTTTTGCTCACTTTCAGATTACTGTTTACAAGTTCGTATATTGCAAACTCATCTTCTGCTCTGTTATCTTCAAAATCAAGCGTATTACCAGAGATCCCAACCCATCCTATCTGTTTGGCAGGCACTCCGACCATCAGGGCATACCCCTGGACATCTCTGTTGACAACAGCACCAGAACCTATCAGTGCATACTTGCCAATGGTCACACCACAGACGATCGTTGCATTCGCCCCTACAGAGCATCCTTTTTTTAGCAGTGTTTTTTTGAATTCATCTTTTCTATGAATGAATGCCCTTGGATTGATAACATTGGTAAAGACGACAGAAGGACCAATGAAGACATCATCTTCAACCTCAACTCCTTCATATAGAGAGACATTATTTTGCACTTTGACACCATTTCCCACAGAGACATTTGGTCCTACGACACAGTTCTGTCCAAAAGAGCAGTTATCGCCTATGGTCGTATGCGATAAAACATGAGAAAAATGCCAAATCCTGGTACCTTCACCAATGCTGACATCATTATCAACATAAGCAGACTCGTGAGTAAAGTACTGAGCCATTAACCAATCACCTTTTTACAAAATGGATGGTACTCGCCTTTGAGACCGACAGGTTCCAGCTTTCTGATGGCAGAAACTGTACGGATTGAACCGTAGGCTTCATCCAACCCAAACCCATTACCTTTAAGAATCTCTTCATAAGAACGTGTATGCAGGTCGGTAAAACCTCCGGAAAACTCCAGTTCGTCTCCGTCAACCGTGATAGAACGATAGGTTCTTTGCCCCTGTGACTTGATCTCTTCTGGGATATAGTCATAGTTAACAGAGAGGAACCAGCGTACATTGGCATTTTTAAGTTTGAAAGTACCTGCATTGCAGTCAGCTGTTTTCACATTCACGATATTCTCTTCAACCTCTCCAAAGATCCAGCAGAGCATATCGTAAAAGTGTACACCGATATTTGAAGCGATTCCACCTGATTTAGCCTCATCCCCTTTCCAGGAGATAAAATACCACTTCCCCCGTGAGGTCAGATAAGTCAGGTCAATGTCATAGATCCTATTGGGGTTGACAGCCAATTCGGCTGACACTTTTTCTTTGAGCGTAATAATAGAGGGGTGCAGTCTCAACTGCAGGATGTTATAGACTTTCTGCCCCGTCTCCTCCTCTATGATCTTCAGCTGGTCAATATTCCAAGGGTTTAAGACAAGCGGTTTTTCACAAATGGCATCTGCTCCGCTCTTCAAGGCAAACCGTATATGAGAATCGTGTAGGTAATTAGGAGAGCAGATAGAAACATAGTCGATCTTCTTGCCTGTATCTCTTCGCCACTTATCCACAAATCGGTCAAAACGTTCAAATTCGGTAAAAAAGTCCGCCTGGGGGAAGTGGCTGTCCATGATACCTATACCATCATAAGGGTCAAGGGCGGCTACAAGATCATTGCCTGTCTCTTTGATAGCTTTCATGTGTCGTGGGGCGATATAACCTGCCGCACCGATGAGAGCAAAATTTTTAGCTGCCATTACAATCTCCATGTCGGTTCTTCGATGATGCCTTTAACATCGATCAGAACCGGGTTTTCTGTACTTAGTTTTCGATACTCTTTCATACTCAGATCCTTGAATTGACCATGAGCCACAGCCAAGATAATACTGTCATATTTTTTATCTGACTGCATCGGGTCCTCTATCAGACCATGTTTGTACCACTTTTTAGGTTCATTCGGATCCACCCAGGGGTCATAAACATCTACCTGACACCCGTAACTTTTCAACTCTTCAATAATGTCGACCACTTTCGTATTGCGCATATCGGGGCAATCCTCTTTAAAGGTCACTCCCAGGACGAGGATATTGGCATTTTTGATCTTCTTATCGTGCGCGATCATCTGCTTTATTGTCTGCTCTGCAATGTATTTCCCCATACCGTTGTTGATCTGCCTTGCTCCCAAGATAAGGTTTGGTTTATACCCCAACTCTTCAGCTTTATAGGTAAGATAATAGGGATCTACCCCGATACAGTGTCCTCCGACAAGCCCCGGTTTGAGTTTAATAAAGTTCCACTTGGTCGCTGCGGCTTCTATGACATCGTTTGTATCAATATCCATCGTATCAAAAATGAGTGCAAGTTCATTGATGAGAGCAATGTTCACATCGCGCTGGGTATTTTCAATGACCTTTGAAGCTTCAGCCACTTTAATAGAAGAAGCCAAATGTGTACCTGCTGTAATAATACTCTTGTAAAGGTTATCTACTTTTTTGGCAATTTCGGGGGTCGACCCTGACGTTACTTTTAAGATCTTTTTAACGGTATGTTCTTTATCTCCAGGATTGATCCTCTCAGGAGAGTACCCTGCAAAAAAGTCTTTGTTAAATACCAGTCCGGAGATAGATTCAAGTTCAGGGATACAGACTTCTTCTGTCACTCCGGGATATACCGTAGATTCATAAATGACTATGTCATCTTTTCTTAAAACTTCCGCAATCATTCGAGAAGAGCTGATAAGAGGGGAGAGGTCAGGTCTGTTACTGGCATCGATAGGTGTGGGCACTGTCACGATATAGATATTGCAGGCATCAAGATCTTTCAGAGAGGAGGTAAACGTCAAAGTGTTTTTAACTGAGATCAACGACTCTTTGTCAAGTTCAAGCGTACGGTCATACCCTTCTTTAAGTTCAGAAATACGTTCCTGATTAATATCAAACCCGAGCACTTCATACTTTTCGGCAAAAGCATGTGCAAGAGGCAATCCGACATATCCCAATCCTATTATGGCTATTTTATCTTGCATTTATCCCTCTTGAAATGTTGTACTATAGTTAAAGTAAATAATTATACCCAAAATACATTAGTTCACACCCCGGGTGCTTTCCACATACTCTCTGTCAAGCCTTTGTCAACCAGTGTCAACTGGTTTTCGTACACGGTTTGCCACTTCTCTTTGATGCTCTGGTACTGTGCGAATCTGTCCTCATTGGGAAGATACTCCTGCTCCCAGCTGACCAGTTGCCGGCTTGCTGTTTCGAGATCATCATAGACACCAGCCCCTACACCTGCAAGCATCGCTGCACCAAGGGCGGTGGCTTCTTTGACTTTGGGGACTTTGACCCTGCAGCCTGTCACATCTGCGAGTATCTGGCACCAGAGGGAGCCGTTGCTTGCACCTCCGGCAAAGACGATCTCGTCAAACTCTAAACCGGTAAAGGCATTGACCTTTTCCAGGTTGATCGCTGAGACAATGCAAGCATTCTCCTGCAGACTGCGGAACATGGAGGCTTTGTTGCAGACTTTTGGGTCTAGGGAGAGGTTTAAAAAGGCGGGGGCTGCATGGTACCATTTGCCGTATTTCATAGAGTCTGAGAAGATGGGGAGGATGCCGTTTGAACCTACCGGTATTTTGGCCGCTTTCTCTTCCATGATTTCATAGACATCGACACCTCTCTCTTTGGCTTCCAGTTTTTCAAGATCGCAAAAGGCATCTCTGAACCAGCGCATAATGAGACCAGAGAAGAAGGTGATACCCTCTGCCTGTGAAAAGCCGCCTACCACATGCGGGTTGACTCTGATGCCCATATCTTTAGGCGGAGGGGTGTCACTTTTAATGTTGACAACCTGTTGCCAGAATGAGCCGCCAAGAATGGCGACCTGTCCTTCTTTGACAACACCCAGGCCTGCAGCGCCCAGTTGCACGTCTCCTCCACCCATGACAACTTTTGTCAAAAGTGACAAGCCTGTTAACAATGATGCTTTTTTACTGACCGTGCCCATAACCGTTCCGGGTTCAAGTACGGGAGGAAAGATCTCTGTTTTCAGCCCTACTTTTTCAGCCATGGAGACATCCCAGGTTCTCCGGGAGAGAGAAAAGATCCCCGTTGTTCCTGCATTACTGGGGTCAGTCGCAATCACTTGGCTGAGCTTCGCCAGGATCCAGTCACCTATCATAGAGAGAGAGGCTACTTTATTGTAAGTATAAGGTCTGTTATTTTTCAACCATAAGAGTCGGGGCAAGGCACCCAGAGCAAATGTCTGTCCCGAGCTTTCATAAAATGCCTCTTCGATACCTTCAAAATTTTCTTTTAGAAAACGTACCTCAGCATCGGCTCTGGCATCGACATTGGCCACACCCCAAAGGGCTTCTCCTTCCTTGTCATACACCACAATCCCTTCACGCATAGACGTGGCAGAAACAGCCACGATATCTTCACCCTGAAGGTCAGCCTGAGCCAAAGCTTCTTTAATGCACCCGACCGTTAATTCCCAATTGCTTTGGGTATCGAATGTCATGGAGTTTACAACACCCTCCTCTTCGAGGTGTATCCACTCTTTTTGGACTACGGAGATTTGATTTCCGTTTGTATCGAAAATGACGGCTCGTACCGAGCCTGTTCCTGCATCTATTGCCATGAGGTATTGCATTTTATTCCTTCATTTTAGGGTACCCACAAGGGGCACCCCTACGTGATTTTATATACATTAATTCCTGTAGGGGCAATCCCTTGTGGTTGCCCTTCATAATTTGGTGCATTAAAATGACACCCTATACGTTATTTTTTCAATTTTGCCTGTTCCAATTCCCAATATTCCATCTTAAAACTCTCTTTCTCTGAAATACTCTGGTATCCACCCAATTTATCTGCACGTAAAACAGCCAGCATGGTGTGTTCTATGACATCATTGATAACATCTGCCTCTTTTTGTGTTTTTCCAAAAGTAACCATGCCAAAATCTTTAATCACGGCATATTTTGGATTCGGGTCCAGCATTATTTCATCTCTTGCATAGGTATTAAAATAAGCTTCATACGCTGTTCTATACGCCTCAAGTGCCTCTTCTGCAGGATCGTCTTCCAATACCAAAGGCAATCGTTTCGTACGAATAATATGTTCAGGGGTTAACACACCGCGGGTGACTTTGGCAGATAGATCTTCCTGGGATGCATAGTGTAAAGCCAAAGGTGTCTGGTTGACATGCATAAATTTATCTATATGCAAAGTATTCACATCAAAATCTCTAGGTTCGATTTTATCGAACGACACCTCAGCATGCTCTTTCAAAAAATCCTCTGCCAGTGTCACTGCATCGATCATCTTGTCATACGATTTTTTGGCGTCATCATCAAAGGTAAAAATACCATGGTGATGAAGAATGATCCCTTCACAAGCCTGCCAGTCGAAACTGTTTTCTGTCATTTCATAAATTTTCTGTGCCAATATAAAACCGGGCATCACATAGGGAATAATTAAAAAATTGGGGAAAAGTTCTGCAATAAGCTTCTCTCCATTTTTAGAATTGGAGATGGTCACTACCGCATCCGCATGGGTATGGTCAACCACTTTAAAAGGAATGAGTGCATGCAGGATTGCTTCAACCGAAGGGTTGGGTGCCGTTTTGTCGATCAGCGCGGCTTTTTGTCCGGAGACCATATCGGTATCGGAAAGGTCTTTCAGCTTTGCCATTTCCAGGAGTGTCTGCATCCGGACAGGAGCAAACCCCTCTGCTTTAATGCTGACCAGATCCCAGCCGGAACCTTTGACAAAAAGGATCTCTTCTCCGTTCACCCTGCTTTTGACAGAAGTATTGCCTCCGCCATGAAGGACAAGTTCATCACTCTGTCCCAAAAGGTTTGACGTATACACCCTCATCTCTAAATCGTTCGTGTAACTTTTTGCTACGTTTTCATCCCATAGATTTTTCAAGTGCTAGCCCAGTACTTCTAAATCATCTGAATACTTATGTTCACAGTAAGGCTCATAACTCGACTTGTAAACAGCGTAGTGCGCAGATGCTTTGTGTCCGTCAAGTGCTGCTTCATTTTCCCAGCTCTCATACGCCATGAATTTTCTGGGGTTATTTTTATATTGAAAAATTTCATAAAAGATCACCCCTTTTTCTGCCTTGCTGGGCACGACCATTGCCGTTAACAAGGCTTTCATTTTCTCTTCTGCGCCCTCTTTGGCAATGAATGTCACACGTTTTGTAATTGTCATATTTTTCTCCACATACTGTTTTATTGGCTTTATTATACATATCTTTTGCTTTTCTATATACCCTTTATGCTATAATCGACTTTAATATACTAAAAGACTGGAACAAATTTTAATGAAGAAATTGATTTTACTGGGGTGTCTTGCACTCTTTACTTTCACACAGGCAAAAATGGTTGACGGGATTGCCATGGTGGTGAACGGAGAAGCTGTGACCACTTCGGAAATACGTGCGGTACAGCAGCAAATGGGTGTGAGCAAGACTAAAGCGGTCGACCTTCTTGTACAGGACAGACTGCAGAAATCAGCGATGAAAAAGATCAAAGTTCCCGAAACAGAGGTCGATACCAAGATCGCACAGATTGCGGCACAGAACAACCTGACCATACCTAAAATGCAAAAAGCATTGAAGCAGCAGGGAATTTCCTGGAGAAAATATCGAAAAACGATTAGAGAATCTATTAAAAAACAAAAGTTTTACAGAGAAAAAGTAGCAGCAACGGTTCGTAAACCTTCAGAAGATGAGCTGAAAATATTTTATGAAAACCATAAAAAAGAGTTTATTATTCCTACCAGCATTTCAATGATCGAATACTCTGCTCCTTCAGAGCAGGCATTAAAGAATTTTCTTCAAACCAAAAAGAAAAAAGGTATCAAGAGCCGTTCTGTTAAAAAAAGTACGTCCAACTTGAACCCGGCACTTTTAGGAACCCTTCTTCAGACACAAAATGGTTCATTTACCCGTCCTTTTAATGCAGGAGACCGCTACATCAGCTATAAGGTCATTTCCAAAAATGGTCAAAAAAGTATGTCTTTTGATGAAGCTAAAGGAGCGGTCGCCGGAAAATGGAGACAGCAGCAGCAGGGGCAGGCACTCAAAGACTATTTTGAGAAAATGAAAACCAACGCAGACATCAGAGTCATCAGATAAAGGATAGGAATTGGGTTTAAAAGCAGACAAATGGATACGTGAAAAATCAGTGAACGAAGCAATGATCACCCCTTTTTGTGAGGGTTTGGTCGGAGAAGGTGTGGTCTCTTACGGACTCAGCTCTTACGGCTACGACATTCGTGTTGCTGACGAGTTCAAGATCTTTACCAACATCAATGCCGAAGTGGTCGACCCCAAAGATTTCAACCAGAATAATGTTGTTGACTTCAAAGGCGATACCTGTATCGTCCCGCCTAACTCTTTTGCCCTGGCACGTACCATTGAGTATTTTAAAATGCCAAGCGACACTTTGGCGATCTGTTTAGGGAAAAGTACCTATGCACGCTGCGGGATCATCGTCAATGTAACCCCTTTTGAACCAGGGTTTGAAGGGCATATCACCATTGAAATTTCAAATACGACCCCACTTCCGGCAAAGATCTATGCCAACGAGGGTATAGCACAGGTTCTTTTCCTTCAGGGAGATGAGCAGTGCGAAACCACTTACTCAGACAGAAAAGGGAAATACCAGAGCCAGACAGGCATTACCCTGCCTCGTATCCTCAAAAAGTCTGAGTAGTCAAATACTGATCTCTTCAGGAGCATGGAAATTGCTATTTTAGCAGACTTCTGTGCTATTCACATAGCCTTTTATCTTCTTTTGTGTTACAATGCCAAAAATCACTATCGAATTTACATATATAAAGTAAGGTATGCATGAAAAATTTAATTATCGTCGAATCACCCGCAAAAGCCAGAACCATTACCAACTTCCTTGGCAAAGACTATAAAGTCATCGCTTCCAAAGGACACATTAGAGACCTTCCAAAAAGTACTTTTGGTATTACCATCGATGATGAGAGCGGAGACCTTGTTCCTAAATACTCCATCCCTAGAGATGCCAACCCCACCGTCAAAGAGCTGAAAAAACTTGCGAAACAGGCAGAGACTATCTTTATCGCGACCGATGAGGATCGCGAGGGAGAAGCCATCGGATACCACATTGCCAAAGCCATTGGGAAAGAGCCGACAGAGCTTCCGCGTATTGTGTTTCATGAAATTACCAAGTCGGCCATTCAGCATGCCCTGGAGACACCGAGAAAAATTGACATGGACTCGGTAGATGCACAGCAGACCAGAAGACTGCTTGACCGTATTGTGGGGTATAAACTCTCTCCACTGCTTGCAAGTAAGATTCAAAAAGGGTTGAGTGCAGGAAGAGTACAGAGTTCCACACTTAAACTGGTTGTAGACAAAGAGCGTGAAATTAAAGCCTTTAAACCTGAAGAGTTCTGGACGATCGATGCCATTTTCCAGAAAAATATTGATGCATCCATCTACGACTATAATGGTCTGAAGATCGACAAACTGACCATTAAAACAGAAGCAGATGCCACAGAAATTACCACGGCAGCCAAAAGTGAATCTTTTGTGGTCGCTTCCCTTGAGAAAACAAAGCGAAAAACAAAAACACCGCCACCCTTCATGACCTCCACTCTGCAGCAGACAGCCTCTACACAATTGGGATTTTCTCCTAAAAAGACGATGATGGTAGCACAGAAACTCTATGAAGGTGTCAAGACTGACCAGGGAACCATGGGTGTCATTACCTATATGAGAACCGACTCCATGAACCTTGCCAAAGAAGCCGTTGAGGCAGCAAGAACCTACATTAAAGAGACCTATGGAGACAAATACCTTCCGGCAAAAGCAAAGAACTATGTGACCAAGTCCAAGGGAGCACAGGAAGCGCACGAAGCGATCCGTCCGACCATGGTTGACTTTGATGCCAAGAAAGCAGCAGACTTTCTCTCGG
>JALSUP010000037.1 GCA_027071315.1 Sulfurovum sp. | reverse complement strand
TCCGAATGAAGTAGGGATGCTTTTAAACAATAAAGAAGCCATTCTTTTGTGTCATCAGGTAAGAACGATCTCTAAAAAAAGACTGGATAAAAAACTTGCCACACTGGATGCAAAGTTGAAGCAAAAAATGATCGATACACTTTGTATGCGATTTAGATAAAACGACAATGGAAGAACTGTTTAAGTAAAGTCGCTTTATAATTATTGAATGATCTCTTCAAGAAGGAGCCACCATGTATTGTTTACCGACCATCGACAGCCAGACAGATCATGAACTTGAAAATGAACTCAGGCACTTTTTTCACCGTATACACAGAGTGAAGAGAAGACTGAAACAGGAGCAGGACAGACTTGCTTTGAACCGTATGCAGCGGTCACGATGCAAAGAGAATATTTTGCGTTTCGAGACACTTGAAAACGAGTTTTATGCCATCAGTTACAGAGAGGATGTCAAAGCCCTGTATCGGCAGGTACACCGCTATGTCAAACTCGACCATGAGCGACTGATGCATACTTTTGGGTATGAAACTGTTGTACGGCGTTCTCTCTTTCTCTAATATGAGGTGACAAAGTACCCCACAAGGTACCCCTCATGTATCCCCTCAAGATAAAAGAGCATCCGGATGAATACAAGAACAGGAAGTTGAGTTGCTCGTCTTAATAGTCAGTTAAGCCTAATTGTCTATAATAGACTAAATAGACAATTGGAGAGACCATGACAACAATTAGTGCCTCAGATTTGAAACAAAATACTATGAGATTGCAAGATGCTTTGCGTGATGATCTGCTTGTAACAAAACGTGATAAACCTTTTGTCGTAGTCATGGATTATGAAAAGTACATTAAACTGCAAAGCTATATTGATGCTGTTGAGAGAGAAGCGTTAAAAGATGACGGTTACCCGTCCATCACTTTTGATGAAGCTTGTGACCGGGTGGCGGAAGCTGTAGATGAATATAGAAGTGGAAAAATGAAAACAGTTTCTATGGATGAAATGCGGGCTAATTTAAGAGCAAAAAAACAGCAGTAATGCAAGTAGAATTTAATCCACTATTCCCCGCCAAATTTAGAAAATCTATTTATTTTGATGATGATAATATACGGGATTATATTTTTATGGGCTATACCATCCCCTATTTGATAGATAGACAAAATGATAAGATAGTGGTACTGGATATTTTTAAATGGATGGAAAGATAAATAGAGTATACGAAGGAAGCACCATGACATTAGAAGAACTACAAAACACCATAAGAATAGAAGTAGGGGTACTGCTCTATTTCTCCGGAGAGAACTGCAACGTCTGCCACGCACTCAGACCCAAGTTTAAAGACCTATTTGACAAAGAATTTCCACAGATCACACAGATCTACCTGGATGCCCACGAAAACCCGGAAGTCTCAGCACACTTCCAAGTCTTCTCCGTCCCCACGATGATCGTCTTTCTCGACGGAAGAGAGTTCATACGCGAAGGCAGAGCAGTCAGCATGCACAAAATGCAGGAACAACTCAGCCGCCCATATAATATGATGACTGATGAATAAAGTGAAATTTTCCTGCAATAGACACTTTGATTTTGATCTACAACTTTGTATCTGGCGAAAGCCAAGCTATTAAATCACACAAAGTGTGCCCTGTCGTGGCGAACGCCATTGAAAACGAAGTGATTCGAGAGCCACGACGATTTTTTGCTTCGTTTTTTCTAAAAAAATGAAGAGAGAAACACCACCACAATCAAAATAAAGGGTAATTTAGCCAAACATAATAAATTACCCCCACACCCGTTTATGAATTGTTTTCACAATTCCCCTATAGTACAGCTCAAAGGCAGACAATGAAAACCATCAAACTACTACTCATAGAAGATGACGAACAGATGGCCGACCTTCTGAAACGATTTTTGGAAGAGAATGCCATGCAGGTATCACATGTGATCAGACCCTCACAGGCACTGGCCATACTCGAGGTGGAAAGCTTCGAGCTGATCATCTTAGACCTTTCCCTGCCGGAAATGGACGGCCTGGAATTGTGCAGCAGGATCCGTGAGACATCAGACATCCACATCATCATCTCCTCTGCACGTTCAGACCTGAATGACAAACTGGTCGGTTTTGAGAATGGGGCAGATGACTATCTTCCAAAACCGTACAGTCCGAGAGAACTGTTGGCACGAATTAAGACTATTTTACGACGGCAGGGTGCGAAAGATGAACCCGAAGAGCAGGGACGTTTTGTGGTCGATGAAGACAGTACGCAGATATTGCTTGACGGCAGCGTGTTGAAACTGACACTGGCAGAGTATCAGATACTCAAACTGCTCATTAAAAAAACAAATCAGACCGTAAGTAGAGAAGAGATCGCCAACAGCATTGATTCCCACCGTTTTGACTCGGGAGTGGAGAGCATTAACATCCTCATAGGACGTATACGTAAAAAGCTTGATGCCAAAAAGTATGATGCTTTCATAGAAACCGTCAGAGGCATAGGATACCGTTTTGTTGAAAAGTAGGTCTATCATCTTCTCTACCCGATTGGTTGGAGCCATTGCAGGTTTACTGTTGATACTCGCATCTCTGCTTGCCATCAACCTCTCTGTCTTTTTGGATGAACGCAATGAAGTGCAACGTGCTGTAATGCTTTACGACCTTCTGTTTATGGAACATCCAGACAAAGCGGCGTTTGAGCAGTACCGAGAAGAGAACAAACTGACCCCTGTTGGAGGAGAGAAGATGGCAAAGGTGAGAGATGAGGGGAAGCCGCTCATACAGGATATCTCCCTGCGTAAAACACTGCAACGGGCGGGTATTGAGATATTTGTCTACAAAAACCATTACTACTATGCCTACAAGATGGACACGATGTTCTACTATAGAAGTGATGAGCCGATGACACCCTATAAGATGTACATCTTTATTATTTTTTCTCTTTTGGTGTTGCTTTTGCTTGTGCTTTACTACTATATCTCTTCCTCTATTGCTCCGTTAAAAGAGCTCTATGTCCAAATACAGCGTTTTGCCAAGGGTGAAAAAGAGATACATATAGAAGTCAAAGGAGATGATGAGGTAGCACAGGTCGCCAATGCTTTTCATGATTCGGTTTTGAAAAATCAGGCTTTGGAGAGAAGCCGTTCACTCTTTATGCGTAATGTCATGCATGAGTTGAAGACTCCCATCTCCAAAGGAAAACTGCTGATGCACTTTCTGGAAGGTTCCCCAAAAGACAAAGCCCTGATGGAAAACCTCTTTGAACAGATGCAGGGACACCTTAGAGACCTGGCACGCGTGGAGTCCATGACCGCCAAACATCTGGAGCTGGACAAACACAGCTACGCGACCATAGATGTGCTTGACCATGCCATCGATATGCTGGATGTGTCACGGGACGATCTGGAAATGGATCTGCAGCATGAGATGATAGAGGTGGACTTCAACCTTTTTGCCTATGCGTTAAAAAACTTACTGGACAATGCCCTGAAGTATGCAGACAGCAAACCTATTACGATTGTCTTAAAAGAGAATTGTCTGACCATCTCCAATACAGGTAAGCCATTCACAGAATCTTTTGAAACCTATTTGAAAGCCTATGCAAGAGATACTGAACAACATGCCCTGGACGGTATGGGACTGGGACTCTATATTGTCAATGAGATCGTCACGCGTCATGGCTATGAACTGGCATATGAATTCTCTCAGGGGCAACATCATTTTTCCATTTGTTTTTAACTTATTGCGGCAC
>JALSUP010000036.1 GCA_027071315.1 Sulfurovum sp. | reverse complement strand
ATGGAAGAATTTTTTCTATTGATTTTATAGAATTTCTCTCAAATGAATGAAGGCATCATTTGAGGAATAATGACTTTAGGTTCTGATTTTGGAATTGGGAGGGTATTTTTAGAGGTGCCCTTTAGAATATCTGTTCTATCTAACTGATTTGGTCTTATATCATTAACCTCTATAAATAGTTGATCAATCATAATATATTTTGAGGAATCAAATTTCAAATCTGAAACAATATGTTTTAATGCATCAAGACTCAATATAGATAACCTTTTAACTCTTTGAGGTTCTGTTTTTGTATTATTCCATACAATATTTTTAGGCAATAAATCTTTTACAATATTGCGAAACAAATATCGTCCAATGCTGTCTTGAACAAAGTACTCAACCGGCACTCCCAATATATACTCAATAATACGCTTGTCTAGCAAAGGGTACTTGTACTCTATCTTGGTAGTTTTCGAAGCTGTTTCCCAAGACTCTATTCGACTTTGGATATGAGCATTATCCCAATATGCCATCATATGCTCTCTAATGGTTTTTTGAGGTTGCATTGTCAAGATACGGTATCTATTGTTCTCTTTTTCAACCATAGTCATAAATTCCTTTTGCACAAAAGGAAAAGTTGCTTCATCACAAGTGATTTTTGGCATTTTACAATATAGATTTCTTGCTACAAGCGGTATAGAAATACAATGATAAATAAAACCAAGAAGAGGTTTGAAGCCTTTTTTCTTTTTCATTCTTACTTTTACTTCTTTAAAAAGTCTCAAAAACTTTCCATGCATAAACAGGTCAGCATAAAATGACTGACCATGATAGGTAGCCAGTTCGTCTCCTCCCCACCCGGAAAGTATAGTACGTGAATCACTTTTTTGAACAGCCTCACGTACCGGGTATTCATACCAAAATTGTGTAGTTTCTCCATAAACTATATTTCGTTCACTCATATGCGCAGCTATATCTTTAGAAGTCAGTGAGACATAATGATGATCAATATCTTCAGTTTCTGCGATCATTTTACTATTTGCCCATTCATAATATTCAGGATCATCACCCTCTCCAGGTTCTTGTACCCAGTTAAATGCCAAAAGTTTTTCACCCTTTTCCTTCAACTTCCTTGCTGCCAAAACAGCAATAGATGAAGAGTCAAGACCTCCACTCAAGTGTGAAGTAATAGGATAGTCCGAACGCATTCTCGCATACACAGCTTCTTCTAAAAGCTCTCTCAGTTTCTTGGCATACGCTTCTGCATTGGGAAGTTTTACTTTTGGGGCATCTTCCAGTCTCCAGTAACATTTTTCTTCTATCTTGGAATTAGAAACAATTAGTGTATGTGCAGGAGGTAACTTCATGAAAGTTTCAAAAAATGTCAATGTATTACTTAAAAGCTGATGGTTGACTATGTAGTTCGCCACAGCTTCATCGTTGATCTCTTTTGAAATATTTAGATACTGAGTCAAACCTTTCAAGTCATTTCCAAAAAGAAAAAGCGTCTCAGACACATGATAATAAAACTGCTTGACACCCACATGATCACGGGCACAAAAAAGTTGCTGTTTTGTCTCATCCCAAATGGCAAAGGCAAAATCACCTAACAAATGATTAGGACACTCGTCTCCCCATTTTTTATAAGCACTCAAAATGAATTCACTGTCACCTATTTCGCTTAAAGATCTGTCAGGAAGAGCTATCTCTTTAGCCAGTTCTTCACGGTTGTCTATACGTGCATCCATGGTTAAAACAATGGCATCTTTTTTGAGAGGCAAGTGTTCATATTTGGACTCCGGGGTATTCCACAACATGGTATGACCAAGAGCAACAAACCCTTCTGACCATGTGTCTTTTTCATCTGCTTCCCAATAGTCGCTGGCATCAAGCATAGTCTGAACCATTTCTTTCTCTACTGCGTTTCCATTACGATTAAAGATTCCAAGAAATCCACTCATTTTAACCCTTGACTATGTGTACAGATCATTGTATGTACTTCACCCAATCTCTGCATATCCCAAGGCACGGCCACATGAAAAACCCTGATACTGTTTAACATTTGGGAAAGATATTTTAAACGTTGCGGTTTCAGCCATGAGAACATATAGAGATAATTTTGCAAAAGTGCATCGAACTTCGCAAAACCTTTGACCTCTTCTATCCTGATCTCTGCATCACTCTCTGCACCTTCAAGCTCGTAAAAAGCATGGATGGGTTTAAAGCTGTCCGTAAACGTTTCAACCCTATAACCCAACTCTTCAAACTTTCTGTAAGGCCTGTGATACGGATGGGAACCGACGGCCATAACACTGCCGTCCTGAATAAAAGTCGGCACCTTGTCGTCCGAGACCAATGGATGCCCCTGCTTCATGAAGTAATCTGTCATCGTCGATTTACCACCCATTGAGGGGGCAATGAAGCAGATGGGTTTACCATCGACTTCCACCGCACCAGCATGCAGAAGATCATACATATTCTCCAAAGTCATATAGAGTGGCAAAAGAAGATGAATGAACCAAAAACCCAGTAAGTTCGCATCGCCTTTTTTACCCAACTCATAATAAATTGTTCGCTCACCACCTCCCCAGTAAAACGTCACAACATCTTCAACCTCATAACACCAGGGTTGCGCTGCTTCACTGCCGTCAAATTCACGATCTGAATAGAGGTATACTCTACGTCCATGTGCCCAATACAGATAAAATCCACAGGTGATAGCATTTTTAAGCGGCTCCGGAATGTTTGAAGAAAGTTCTACTTCATAGCGTTTTTCCGTCTCCTGTAACAGATCCAAAGGAAAGGCAATATCGGAGATGATCTTTATTCCATATGCGGTCATAAATGCTCCGTAAGTATTTTAAAATATTATAACTTATATTTAATGAGATAGAAGTTTTGGAACTGGCGACTTTAGTCCTGGCATAGTATGGCAATATCATAGATCCAGTATTTACTTTGGTAAATTCCAGCCAAAAACGGAGACAACGGTAAAGGCCTGATGTCCGCCGCTTCCGGTGAGAATGTGTTCTCCGCATTGTGTCCAGGCGTGTGCATTCATTTTACCGGGTTCTGTTTCATCTTTCGCGACACCCAGGTAGAAGACACCGGGTATACCGCGTTTTTCCAGCATTTTCTGAGCAGTGAGTGATTGTGCGAGGCAGGCACTTTCCCAGGGTGTGAATGCAGCAGCACGTACCACGGCACGCCCGATGTTTTCTGCTTTTATTCTCTGTTTTTCATCCAGTTCAGGCAGAGGAACTGCTTTGGGAAAGTGTTGGAGTTTACGGGACAGACGTTTGAAAGAAAGCGTCAAAATACCTGCACGCATCATCCCCAGTGTATAATAGGCTTCAAGAAAAAGGGCTTTCTCTGCTGCAGAGAGTTGTGTGAATTTTTTAAATTTTCTGATCATAAACTATCTATCCTATTGGTCTGCATCAAAATCTTCTTTTATTAGCCCATTTTCCTGTAGGACATTATAAATCCCTTCTGCTTTAACCCGTCCCTCTTCTATGAGGTAAATGTAGTCTGCCTGCTTAATGGTTGTGGTTCTGTGGGCGATGATGACGGTGGTTCTGCCTTCAAGAAAGGGTGCCAGTGTTTCATAAAGATGGTACTCTGTGGCATTGTCGAGTGCGGAAGTGGCTTCGTCGAAGATGACGATCTTCGGGTCGGAGAGTATGAGTCTGGCAATGGCCAGTCTTTG
This sequence comes from Sulfurovum sp., assembly GCA_027071315.1. Taxonomy (GTDB): domain Bacteria; phylum Campylobacterota; class Campylobacteria; order Campylobacterales; family Sulfurovaceae; genus Sulfurovum. The sequence continues at coordinate 37,271 of JALSUP010000036.1, read as the reverse complement.
TCTTTGACCGCCTGAAAGACGGATGCCGTTCTTCCCTATACGTGCATCTAGTCCCTCTTCCAGCCCTTTAATAAAGTCTTCCATCTGGGCAGCACGAAGCGCTTTGTAGATCTTTTCATCATCAATCGTTTTAGAGAGTGTCAGGTTCATGCGTATACTGTCATTGAAGAAAAGTGATTGCTGAAGCATGAGTGCCACATTTTCTCTCACCACAGGTAAGCCGATCTTTTCTATGGGAGCATCTCCGTAATGTATCTCTCCTCTGTGAGAAGGGTAGAACCCCACCATGATCTGGGCGATCGTCGTCTTACCGCTGCCGCTTGGACCGATCAACGCGATCTTCTGTCCCTCAGCAGCTTTCAAAGAAATACCATGCAGTATTGTCTTGCCGTTACCATAGGCAAAAGAGATGTCATTGAGTGCCAGAGAGGTAGTTACTTTCCCTTCAAAAGGGTTCTCTTCATGTGCATAATGCGGCTCCTGCTCCAGAGTCAGGAGTGTATTGATGCGTACGAATGCCGGTTTTGTCGTCTGATAGCCGATCACCAGCCCCATAAGCTGCTGTACAGGCTGCACAAGCGTAGAGAGGTAGAAAAGAAAGGCGATCATCATACCAATGGTCAGGTCCGAGTATGCCACCGCAGCAATACCCAAAGCACGGAAGACATCTACGACCGTAGTGGTCATTAAAGCCGAAGCACTGCTTGCGACCATAGACTTGTACCCGTAGTCGAGTGCCGTCTCTTCCATCTTTTTTGCACGGTTTTGCAAGAGTCCAAAAAAGCTTTTTTCCTGATTGGAAGCACGCACTTGCACAAAGAGTTCAAGTGTTTCTGCCAAAAGCTCCTGATAAACCTGGTACGCTTCATTTTGCCGACGCATTAACTCACCTGTTTTTCGTCCCAAAAGTTTGGAAAAGGCTAAGAAAAGTGGATTGAGTATGAAAACAAGGAGTGCCAGTACCCAGTTCATCCAGAGCATGACACCCGCAATACCCACAAGCATTAACACAGAAGTAAGCAGAGTAACGACTGTCTGTCCGGCAAAACTACTCACCATCTCGACATCCTGAATGGTCTTTGCCGCTACTCCTCCGGACTTCAGTGTTTCAAACTCTGCCAAAGAGACACGTTCAAGATGATGTAAAATACGATAACGGAGTAGATAAGAAATTTTTTGCGTGATCTTTATGGCATAAAATGTTTTTCGGTTATTGAAATAGAAAGCTACAAAACGTAAAAGCATCACCGTGACAAGAATAGTGACAATATAGACCCAGGTTTCAGTACTGCCAAAGAGAGAGCTGATCCAGGCTGTCATTTTTCCCGGATGCTCCAGGAGCACTTCGTCGATAAGTAGTGGGATGAGCATAGGGATAGGTAAAAGCAGTAAGGTTGCCAGTATACCGTAAAGGTTGGTACGCCAAAAGTCACTTTTTTGTGACTTTATCTGACGGTAAAGGGTTTGAAAAGTATAAGTATTATGCATCAGCAGCAGTGAGGGAAAAGAAAAAAAACTTAATCTTCAAGTGTGATCAACCCGGCATCGGACATAGAAGCGACAAACGACATCAGTTCCTCTTTCAGCACTTCGGGTGTTACATCGTACTCTTCCAGCAATACCTCATAGACATCCTGTAGTTTTTTGTTCTCCTGCATCGCCTGCCAGATAGATGTACCGACTTCATTCAGACCAAAATACTTTTCACTCTCCATATCCAATAACACAAGCTCATCATCTACGAGCTGTGCAAAAATAGTCCCAGAAAAGACAATACTTTGTTCTAAATTCATTTTATTCTACTTCTGTAATTTATTTGTTTTTCTTTTGACAAATCATATCATATTTATGATGTGTCCTTTATTGGAAAGATGTGTGTTAGGATAGCAAACTATTGAGAAACTAATGGAGGTCAAAAGACCTCATATAGGATGAGTTAAGTGCAACGATAAGTTATGCCCTATTCCCGTATTTACAATATCTATCCATACAGTAGTGACGCCTTTTTTCACAAATCTTATTTAGATAGGTTCAAATAATGATCTACTATGAGACAATACATAGCCCATTTTCTTATACCCTCTCATTCTCTTGTTAAAACTATTTTTTAACATAGGCACAGTGGCATCAATAAAATCTATAGCAAGACACTGTTGCCCTTGCCTGCCTATCCGTCCCAAATATTGCACTATACGCTCAGGGTAAGAAATAGGCATGGTGAAAATAATGGTATCAAGATGTCCTATGTCAATTCCCTCACCAATATAACTGCTTGTTGAAAGAATAATGGATGCATTCTCCGTTTTTTCAAACTGCAACCTCTTCTCTTTTGTTTTAAGTCCACCATAAAGCAACACAGCATCAATCCCCTTTGCTTCCAACATATGCCACAAAATGTTTAAGTGTTCAATACGCTCACTCAATACAAGAATCTTTCTATCTGAAAGGTTTATTATCTCCTCTATGATTTGCTTATTTCGCATATCATCTTCTGTAATCTCGCCAAGCATCATGCTAAAATGATCTAAAAAAGTATCGTATTGGGTCGTAATGGTTTTCAGTGTATGCTTCACTCTGTTTTTTCGTACGGATTCATGCACTATGTCCCCACACTGAAGATACATGATCGCTTCCATCCCATCTTTACGTTTGGGTGTCGCACTTAGCCCCAACACATATTTTCCTTTAAATCTCTTAAGTGGTATTTCAAACGAAACAGCCGGCATATGATGTGCTTCATCAATAATAATCTGTGAATAGTTTTCAATTAGCTCAGCTCTGTTTTTTAATGATTGTAATGTAACAACATCAAGATTGCCATTGAGTTTTTTCTTTCCTTTGCCCAATATGCCTATTGATTTGATGTCAATTTGAAAATATTCACTTAGTCTATTTGCCCACTGTTCCAAAAGAATCGTTTTATGCACTAAAATGAGTGTTTTTACAGAACGCTTGAAAATCACTGCTGCGGCAACTGCTGTTTTACCAAATCCGGGAGGTGCGATCAATAAGGAGTAATCATTCTTTAAAATATCATCAAGTGCTTTGTTCTGTTCATACCGAAGTTTTAAATGAAAATTTTGAGAAGACACTTTCTGCTTTAAACGTTTATCTTCTATACTGACAGGTATACGATGTTTTTTGAAAAAACGCAAAAGTTTTCCATACAATCCACGAGGCAAAATAATATAACGTTCATTTAACTCATAGGTCGAGACAACCCTTGGAGTATTGAATGTTGACAGTCTCTGCCTTTGACGCATAAAAAATTCCGGGTTGTAAAAGGATGCCATTCTTTTTAGTAGATTGAGAAATGTTTTTGAGAGTGCTGACTTATCAATATAAATTGCATTGTGTAAAACCATTTGAATCGATTTTGGCAGTATCAACTTTTCCTGTTTGATTTCCCATGGCATCAAAGTTGTCGCCTCAGTCAGTCTCGCATAGTCAGCTATCAGATTCTGTAGTTTCTGTGAGGGGATTTTAATAACATTTTGAAGTATGTCCCATTGATTCTCATAGGGTTGCATAGTATCAATATCTATAAAAACTGTTTTCCCTTCACTACGAGATCCATAGTGTAAAGGCAGTGCGATAAGATTACCCAGTGCATCGGGGGCAACATAGTCCTGATTGGGAAAGAGACGATCATAACTTTTCATATCGATACCATCACTGATATCCATAGCTTTGGTAATCATCAAGTCACCAAGTATCCTTGCATCTCTGGCTCTCACATCTTCAGCAAAGAAAAACCAGATATGAATTCCGTTCCCTGATTTAGAAAGTTCACAGTATGGGTGTATATCCATCATTTTACATACAGCATGAATTGCTCTGGCATCTGCAACAAAACTGGACTTATCCAGATCAACTGCAAGAAAAGAACACATCGTCTGATTTTTAACAGCATATGTTCCCATCCTCATTTTACCTTCAAGATGCTGTTGGATGATGTGATTATTTAGAGGAATATAGTCCGTCCCCCGAAATGTCTTTGATACAGGGGAATAACCTTTTTTCAAACCATCTTTACTGATCCAATGTTTGGCATACACAAGTTTGTTCCCTATGAAAAGTTGACGGAAAAGTGCAATCTTATCAGCCTTGGAAAATGGTGACAGTTTTTCAATCTCTCGTTTTATTATTATAATCTCTTCTTCAATAACGGACCGCTGCTCTTCAAGATAAGCAAGCCTTTTATACAATTGATCTTGATACATCTAGAAAATAACCTTTTTATAATCTGTTACAATATTATCATAAATAATTTTATAGCCTACACACTGTAAAACTTTACAATAAAGCACTTTTGTTTGACCACAACACTTGACTAAGTGTATCTTTTTTGATACACTGCCATATGAAAAAAATAACTTCTCTTTTTTATGTTAACAGTAATGGTAAAAAACCTGTGAGAGAATGGCTGCTATCTTTGGATAAAGCTGATCGAAAAATCATAGGTGAAGACATTAAAACTGTGGAATATGGTTTTCCAATTGGTATGCCTACTTGTAGAAAACTAGGGAGTAAGTTATATGAAGTAAGAAGTAATATATCCGACAAAAGAATAGCAAGAGTCATTTTTACTGTCATGTCAGGATATATGATATTGCTTCATGGTTTTATCAAAAAAACACAGAAGACAGCAAAAAGTGATATTGAACTAGCAGAAAAAAGACAAAAGGAGATCAAATGATACTAAAAGAAAATATGAATAGCGACTTTGATGAATTTCTTGTAGACGACGGTATTTATGAAGATGTCAATGACATTGCAATAAAGAGAGTCATTGCTTACCAACTAGAAGAAGAGATGAAAGCACAAAATATTACAAAAACAAAAATGGCAGAGCTCATGAATACAAGTAGAGCCGTTGTGAATAGACTACTCAATCCAGATAATGGTTCATTAACTTTACATACACTCGAATCAGCGACACAAGCTCTTGGGAAAAGATTAAATATTTCTATCATATAAATAAGTCTTGGAAAGTTGAAATATAGTGTCAATCGAAGTCTAAAAAGACTTCAAAATTGAGTAGGTGCAACGATAAGCCGGGTTTTGTCGTGGGTAGTTATTTATCTAGGCCTGTTGTTGCCAACAGGCTCGAGCGAAGTATGTGTGCTGAGCTAACAGCTTGTGAGACTTGTACCATATACTTCTTGCTGCGGACAGGGTTTACCTGGCTGCCTATGTCACCATAAACACCGGTGGGCTCTTACCCCACCCTTTCACCCTTACCGGACCGAAATCCGGCGGTCTACTCTCTGTTGCACTTGCCCTCAGATCACTCTGGCCATCTGTTAGATGGAGTCCTGTCTCACTTGCAGCCCGGACTTTCCTCTCGTAGCTTACGCTACCAGCAACTACCTGTTGCACCTGAAGCGGATTATAGCATATTTCCGACTAAAATATGGATAATTCTGTTTTCGTGGTGAACTTCTCCAAAGCAATGGTTCCGGCATGGGAGTTTCCATATTTGTTGAGTCCGGGAGACCAGACAGAGAGGGACATTTTGTTGGGTATGGTTGCTACGATGCCCCCTCCTACACCACTTTTCCCGGGTAAGCCCACATTAAACGCAAACTCACCGCTGGCATCATAATGTCCACAGGTGAGCATCACAGCATTAATACGTTTGGCTCGACTCGGTGAAGTAATGATTTTTCCCGTAATGGGGTCAGTCCCGCCAAAGGCTAAAAAAAGCATGGCACGGGACAACTCTTCTGTGTTCATCGTAATGGCGCAATGCTTAGAATAGGTCAATACTGTTTCATGTACATCATTTTCAAAATTCCCAAAACTTCTCATGAGTCTGGCAAGTGCCAAATTTCTGTCGCCATGTTCCATTTCTGAGGCAGCGACAATGGGATCAAAATAGAGTTCCTCATTGGCACTGATCAGACAAAGAAAATCCATAATACCCTGGATGGTTTTTTCTTCAGAGCCATAATGGCTCACCAAAGTATCGGTCACGGTAATAGCTCCTGCATTAATGAAAGGATTACGTGGCTTGCCATGCTCATATTCCAACTGCACCAAAGAGTTAAAGGGGTTGCCTGAAGGTTCGACCCCTACTCTCTTATAGAGATCTTTACTGTAAATATCGAGTGCCAAGGTAAAGGTAAAGACTTTTGAAATACTCTGTATAGAAAACTTTTGTTTGGAATCTCCCACAGAATAGAAAGATCCGTCTGCCAGAGTCAAAGACATGGCAAATTGTTCTTGGGGTACTTCGGCCAAAGCAGGAATATAATCTGCGACTTTCCCACGTGTTAACTCAGGTTTGATCTCAGCATAAATCTCGTCGAGGATTTTTTGATAATCCATAGGTCTGCCTTTTTTATGTCATTATACCCAAGAAATAAATGCGTCAAAAATAATTTATACTTTATCTTATTTAGCTACACTTCAAATATGAAAAACTTAGAAAAAGACCAACTTGAAATTCTTTTGAATATTATAGGTTCAAACCCTTCTCTTCAAATAGCGCACTTTGCACAGAGCGGTGATAGGATCACTGATATGTTAAGTGAATATTGTCATATTAGAAATTATTTATACCAGATAAATGCTTTGGATGAAACGTTTTATAACACCGTGTCAGAGAAATTCCGTGACAGAGAGACCACTGTCGTAAAATACTTTCCTTTGGAACGCAGATCATATATGATGCAAGGCAGACAGTATGATTTTATTTTTGTGACAGCAGAGATAAAAGATGAATTAAAAAGTGCTTTTCTAAAAAGAGTCCATCAAATTATGCGTAATGCCGGAAATATTATTATTTTCATACCCAAAAAAGACCGTAAAGCACAGGATCACTGGACTTCACTTCTGGAAGAGCATAACTATGTTGCTACCAATACCATCACCGATATGTTCCAACACTATGATGTCATCATATCTAAAAAAATGCATGGCTGGGGCGGGTAGCCGGACATAGGCTTTCATTACTCACACTGGGTAACGATTGCTCCGACAAGATCTATAAAAACAGATGCTGTTCTCTCATCTATCTCTTTATCTATAATCAGTGAAGATATCTGCCGTTCATGTTCATCCGCAAGATCTCGCTCTTCAAGCATTTTCTCGGCCACTGCAAGTCTTCTAAATACTTTTTCAAGCTCTTGTTCGACAATGTTCTGGTTGGCTGTTTTTGCTATCTCAAAATAACTTGACTGTGGTGTACGACCCCAAAAATCATCCTCATATTCATCTTCGTACTCATCTTCTTTTTCTTCATCTATGTAATCACTCATTTATTTATAATCCTTTGTTAAATTTTGCTCATTATAACAAAAGATAGCAAGAATGATTGTATAAAAAACAGGAAAAGAAAATTTAATTTTATAAGTGTGTAATTGTGAATTATGTGGAGAAAGAGATAGAAAATTAATGTAGATACAGACATGCACCTCTCCTAAGAAAAAGAGGTGCGATACCGCAAGAAAAAAAATTATTTCATTGATTCCAATGCATATTTTTTACCTAATTCATAGGCTTTTTTATTGACTTCATGTACCTTTGCAGGTACTTTTGAAAGCATAGTATCAATAAGAACCTGCTCATCAAGTGCTTGTGTGTAAGTATTGGCAATTGCCAAAGCAACCACTGACTGGGTAATAACGTTTCCAACTTCTTCTTTGGCGATAGTAATAATAGGTATCTCAACGATATTCCATTTTTTTCTATCTTCCTCCGTTGGGTGAACAAGGTTTGGTTCAATAACTATCGTACCACCCTCTTTCACACCATTTTTAAAGAGTTTATAACTTGCTTCAGCAACAGAAAGCATAAAGTCAACATGACCATCTGTCGCGTAAGGATAAAAGATCTCTTTATCATCAAGTTGAATATCAACAACAGTCGGTCCACCACGTACCTGCGATGTATAGGTAGCTGTTTTTACACCATAACCACCTGCTTTGATCTTTGCTGCTGCAAAGATCTCTCCCGCAAGAAGAACACCTTGACCACCAACACCGGTAAATCTCATTACAACTCTACTCATCGTTCTTCTCCTTATATCTTTTTCTTAAAGTCGTCTTGGGTAATCGGACCTCTTAGACCTTGATGCGCTTTTTTGATCTCTTCGTACATATCACAATACTCACCTACTTCTGTATCTTGCTTTAAAATACCTGTTGGAAGCAGATTGAGCTGCTCTTCCGGAGACAATGCATCATACTTCTTTTTGGAGATAGTGATAGAATCGATCCAGTCAAGGTTCGCCATGGCTGATTGCATTTTGTTTTTTCTACCCAGGTTGATATGACAGTTAGAAAGGGCTTCTACATAAGAGAATCCTTTATGCTGCATTGCCTGAAGAAGCAGTTTTTCAAGCTTCTTAGGTGCTGTTACATTTTCTCTACCGACAAATGATGCTCCTGCTGCAATAGCCAGTTCACATCCGTCAAATGTAGGGTCAATGTTACCCGCTTTCTGAGAAACAGTCCACATACCCTGCGGTGTTGTAGGTGAAGTCTGAGAATTCGTCAAACCGTAAATGAAATTCTGAATAATGATCAATGTCATATCAATATTTCTTCTACACCCGTGAATCGTATGGTTACCACCAATGGCAAGTCCATCACCGTCACCGGCAACACAGACAACATGTTTGTCCGGATTTGCAAGCTTGATACCTGTTGCAAATGCAATGGTTCTTCCGTGTGTTGTGTGTACTGTATTGAAGTCTACATAAGAAGAAAATCTTCCTGAACACCCAATACCGGATACGACACATACATCATCTTTGTTCCATCCGAGCTTGTCTACCGCACGAATAAAAGATTTAAGGATAACACCATCCCCACATCCCCAACACCAAAGTGTTGGCATCTTGTTTACTCTTAAATACTGATCATAATTAAATGCCATATTATAGCTCCTTTACTTTTTCAATAATGTCTGAAGGGGAGAATGGACGACCGTTAGTCTTCGTCAGTTTATTGATATCCAATCTTCCCATTGATCTCTGTACTTCTTCAAGGTATTGTCCCTGGTTGAGTTCTACCACAAGTACTTTGTCAAATTTCTCTCCAAGCTCATGCATACGTGTTTCCGGGCTTGGCCAGATCGTAATAGGTCTGAACATACCTACTTTGACACCTTCTGCTCTCAACACGTCTACCGCTTCTTTAATCGCAAGTGATGCTGATCCGTAACCAACAAGAAGAATATCTGCATCTTCAATCATATATTCTTCATTTGATTCGATCTCATCCTGATACGCTTCCACTTTTCTAAAGAGTCTGTCGATCAGCTTTCTACATGTTTCAATCTCTTCAGTCGGGAATCCCATCGCATCATGGTGAAGCCCTGTAAAGTGGTATCTGTACCCTGTAAACATTGGGTTAAGTACCGCCGGTTCATCCTGAGCAACACCATAAGGCTGATACTCTTCTGCCGGGCCGTCAAATGTCTTTCTTGGGACAATCCCCGCCTGTACTTCTTCCACTGTCGGAAGCATCGCTTTTGCATGCATGTGACCCAATGTTTCATCAAGCAGAACAAAGACCGGTTGCATAAATCTGTCAGCAAGATTAAAGGCTCTGACTGTTTCCGTATAACATTCTGCAAGGTTACCGGCACAGACTGTAATTGATTTGTAATCTCCATGTGACGGGTTTTTTGCCTGAGCAATGTCTCCCTGTGCCACACGTGTCGGAAGACCTGTTGACGGCCCTCCTCTCATAACATTCACACAGACCAAAGGTACTTCAGCCATTTGCGCCAACCCAAGGTTCTCTGCTTTCAATGACATACCCGGTCCGGAAGTAGCAGTCAGTGTTCTAATCCCTGCCATTCCCGCACCGATCGCTGCTGCAACACCGGCGATCTCATCTTCCATCTGAATAGCTGCACCGCCTTTTTTAGGCAAAAGGTCGGAAATAACATGCATTACTTCACTTGATGGCGTAAGCGGATATCCTGCAAAGAACATACAGCCTGCATCAACTGCTGCGATCGCTGCCAATTCATTACCACTTGAAATAATTTCTCTTGTTGCTGACATTAGTTAGCCTCCTTATAATCTGTAGGTAATCTATACCCGTTGTTTGCAATTGCTTCCTGTCTTGCTTTAGACGAATCAGTCAATTTTGCAAATTTAAATTCTTTCTTCTCTGCCACATAAATAGCGAAATCCGGACAGGTAAGTTCACATTCATTACATCCGATACATGACTCAGGCGCTATCACGCTGATCATTGCACCCAATACTGAAGTTGCTTCCTGTTTCATAGAAAGCACACCTGCAGGACACGCGTCCACACAAATATCACATGCTTTACATCTGGCTGTGTCTACCCATACTGGAGTATTCTCCGGAGCTGTCATTGCTGCCATTTGTTCCCCTTTTATTAAATTAAATATTATGTAAGTGAGATTTTCGATTCACTATGTGTTAGAGTAGCTTACTTTTTGTAATGTTGCTATGAATAAGATAGAATTATTGCAAGTATAAGTGCTGTTGTTACCATTTGAAGCAACAGTTTAGAGGGAAAATAGCCGGGCTTTGGAAATTTGAATTAGAAGAGAAAAAATATCTGATTTAAGTGTGTAGAAAGTGCAAGATAAAGCACAAGCTTTATCTTGCAGGGTAAGAGAAAAAAGCGTGAAGTAACTTACTTAGAAAGTACTTCTTTCACTGCTTTACCGATCTCTGCTGGAGAAACAACGACTTTTACGCCTGCTGCTTCGAGCGCGTCCATCTTCTCTTTTGCTGTCCCTGCCGTACCTGAAACAATCGCTCCAGCGTGACCCATTGTTTTACCTTTAGGTGCTGTCTGACCAGCAATAAATGCAACAACCGGCTTAGTGATCTGTTCTTTGATCAACTTCGCTGCCTGAATTTCAAGGTCACCACCGATCTCACCGATCATGACGATACATTCAGTCTCCGGGTCTGCTTCGAACATAGGAAGGATCTGCTTGTATGAAAGACCAATGATCGGGTCTCCACCAATACCAACGGCTGTTGTGATTCCGAAACCTTCGTTACATACCTGGTTTGCACCTTCATACGTGAGTGTTCCAGACTTGGAAATAAGCCCTACTTTACCTTTTTTGAAGATCATACCCGGCATGATCCCGATCTTACACTCTTCAGCAGTAATGACACCTGGACAGTTTGGTCCAATCGTCATCATACCGTGCTTCGTTGCATAGGCTTTAGCCATTTGCATGTCTTTTACCGGTGCACCTTCCGTAATGATGACAGCAAGTTCAATACCCGCTTCTGCCGCTTCCATCACTGCGTCACCCACAAATGCAGGTGGAACGAAGATCATAGAAACAGTCGCATCAGTTGCTTTTACTGCTTCTGATACAGTGTTAAATACTGGCTTGTTTAAGTGTACCTGACCACCTTTGTTTGGTGTGACACCACCCACAATTTGTGTTCCGTATGCTAAACACTGCTCAGCATGGAAAGAACCCTCTTTACCAGTAAAACCTTGAACGATTACTTTTGTATCTTTATTGACTAGAATTGACATAAATTAGTTTCCTTTCGCTGCCGCTACAGCTTTTGCTGCACCGTCACCTAGATCATCACCAACAATGAGGTTGGCAATGTTTGCATTTTTAAGAATTTCTGCTGCTTCTGGAGCATTTGTACCATCAAGACGAACAATCACAGGTACGTTAACGTCTGTGATTTTAGTGGCTTCAATAATACCATTCGCAATACGGTCACAACGAACGATACCACCAAAGATGTTAACAAAGATCGCTTTGACATTCGGATTTTTAAGAATAATTTCAAATCCTTTTGCAACCGTTTCAGCATTTGCCGAACCACCAACGTCCAGGAAGTTAGCCGGTGTACCACCCATGTGGTTAATGGTGTCCATCGTACCCATCGCAAGACCTGCTCCGTTTACCATACAACCGATCTCACCGTCAAGTGCGACATATGAAAGGCCATACTTCGCTGCTTCAACTTCATCTGGATCTTCTTCTGTAAGGTCACGCATTGCAGCGATCTCAGGGTGTCTGCCAAGTGCAGAGTTATCGAAGCCCATTTTACCGTCAAGTGCAATGAATTCACCCTTACCTGTCTTCACAAGCGGGTTGATCTCGATCATTTCAGCATCGTTATCCATGTAAAGCTTTACCAGCTTGGAAGCAAATGAAATCATATTTCTCTGCTCATCTTTGTCTGTCAGACCAAGACCGAATGCCAGCTCACGTCCGTGGAAAGCTTGAAAACCAATGCTTGGGTCAACAGGAACAATCACAATTTTCTCCGGAGAGTTTTCAGCCACATCTTCAATGTTCATACCACCCTCAGTAGATGCCATGATAATTGGCATTTCAAGCTTTCTGTCAAGTACAACAGAGAGGTAATACTCAGACTGAATGTCTGCACCATCTTCAATATAAAGCTTCTGAACCAATTTACCTTCAGGACCTGTCTGATGTGTCACCAAAGTCATACCCAAAATCTCGTTAGCAAGTTCTTCTACTTCATCAATCGTCTTAGCGAGCTTAACACCACCACCAAGACCACGTCCACCTGCGTGGATCTGTGCTTTAACAACCCAGATAGGGCCTCCAAGCTCTTGCGCAGCGATCACCGCATCTTTCACACTTTCAACCATAATACCTTTCGGTGTCGGTATATCATACTTTTTGAAAATCTGTTTTGCCTGATATTCATGTATATTCACAAAGTCTCCTTTTTTTTACAATAAGTTCCTTTATTATACGTTTTTGCACGATAATAATTGGTTAATTCAATTATTATCATGACTGATTTTAATAAAGTGTTAAATTTCTACACAGTTAGAGAGAGAAAAGCCAAAGATCACGCCTTTGAGGAGACCATCTCTTCAGGTTTCACATAGGCATCAAATTCTTCGGCAGTCAAAATACCCAGTGCCACAGCTTCTTCTTTGAGTGTCGTACCGTTTATATGCGCTGTTTTAGCGATCTTGGCTGCATTTTCATAGCCTATGTAGGGATTTAATGCCGTGACCAGCATCAATGAATCATTTAAAAAAGTCTCTATTTTCTCTCTGACAGGTTCAATACCAACGGCACAGTTTGTATCAAAACTTCTCATTGCATCACTCAGAAGAGTAATAGACTGCAGGATATTATAGGCAATGACCGGCTTAAAGACATTCAGTTCAAAATTACCCTGAGAAGCCGCAATGCCAACTGTTACATCATTACCCATTACCTGTACGGCTACCATGGTGAGTGCTTCTGCCTGTGTAGGGTTCACTTTGCCCGGCATAATGGAAGAACCCGGTTCATTCGCCGGAATTTCCAACTCACCCAAACCACAGCGCGGACCGGATGCCAGCCAGCGAATGTCGTTGGCGATCTTCATCAAGTTCGCTGCCAAAGCTTTGAGTGCACCGGAGAGCACCACTTCCGCATCATGTCCTGTCAAGGCATGAAATTTATTGGGTTGGGAAACAAAGGCATAATTTTTAGACATAAATCGATTGAGTTGTGTTGCCACTCTCTGGGAGAACTCAGGATGCGAGTTAAGTCCTGTTCCTACAGCCGTACCGCCAATGGCAAGTTCACGACAATAGACCAGGGCATCATTGATCTGCTTCTCATTGGTCTCCAGCATGGCAACATAGCCGCTCATCTCCTGTCCCAGTGTCAAAGGCGTTGCATCCTGTAAATGGGTTCGTCCGATCTTGACGATCTTTTCAAACGCTTTTACTTTTTCCTGAAATGTGATCTTGAGTTTTTCAAGAGCGGGAATAAGCCTGTCAGTCACCGCTACCACTTCTGCAATACGCATGGCTGTGGGGTAGGTATCGTTAGAGCTTTGTCCTTTGTTGACATCATCATTGGGATGTACCAGCTTTTCTTCTCTGAAGTCCGCACCTAAAAGCTCTGTGGCTTTATTGGCAAGGACTTCATTTATATTCATATTGGACTGGGTTCCTGAACCGGTCTGCCAGACCACTAAAGGAAAGTTGTCGTCAAGTTCACTGTGAATGACACTTTCAGCCGCTTTGGCAATGGCAAGTGTCTTATCCTCATCCAGCCGCTCAAGTTCATTGTTGACCAGGGCACAGGCTTTTTTCAAATGGGCAAAACCATATACTATTTCCAACGGCATCTTCTCATCACCGATCTCAAAATTTTGCAGAGAACGCTGTGTCTGGGCACCCCAGTATTTGTCTGAAGGGACTTGAACTTCACCCATCGTGTCTTTTTCAATTCTAAATTCCATACCTGATCCTTTAAAAGCTTTGATACTTTAATGATACACTTGTTTGATTAACGGATTGTAGTATTTTTTGGGGGAGTTTTTTTCGGGATGATACGCGTAGGGTGGATTTATCCACCGTCAAAATGTATATGAATTACAAGTAATGGTGGGTAAATCCACCCTACGCGGAATATTGGACTTTAGTCCTTGATTTCGTACTGTTCTCTACCCTGCTGGTAGAGGTCATTTCCGTGTGTGTCATTAATGACCGTTACAGGGAAATCTTTTACAGTGATCTTACGTACGGCTTCAGGACCTAACTCCGGGTAGGCGATGACTTCTGCCGAAGTGATTTTTTTACCCAGCAGTGCACCCGCTCCGCCGGTGGCACCGAAGTAAATACCATCATAAGCAACACAGGCATCTTTGACCGCCTGGTCTCTTTTACCTTTACCGATCATTCCTTTTGAACCGTGCTTCAACATCGTTGGAGAGTATGAATCCATTCTATAGGAAGTTGTCGGACCTGCTGAACCTATCGGATCACCCGGTTTCGGTGGTGTCGGACCGACAAAATAGATGATGGAACCTTCAAGATCAAAAGGAAGTTCTTCCCCTTTTTCTATGAGATCCACCAGTCTTTTATGTGCTGCATCTCTGGCTGTATAGATCGTACCGTTCAAAAGAACCGTATCACCTGCCTCAAGCATTTTCGTATCTTCAGATGTCAATGGAGTGGTTAATGTATATTCTGCCATTTTTGCTCCCTTATATTGTAATGTGCGTGTGTCTTGAAGAGTGACACTGCACGTTCACTGACACAGGCAATGAAGCGATGTGACAGGGGTTGGACTCAATGTGCACAGCCAAAGCTGTCTCTGTTCCGCCCATACCCATAGCACCGATACCAAGCTTGTTCACTTCTGTGAGGATATCTTTCTCCATCTCATCCATTTCAGGATCTTCATTCACTGATCCAAGATCTCTGAAGAGTGCATGTTTGGAAGAGATACAGGCTTTTTCAAAAGTACCGCCGATCCCGACACCGATAGTGATCGGAGGACAGGGGTTACCGCCCGCATCGGAGATCACCTCTTTGACATAGTTGATGATCCCCTCTTTTCCTGCTGCAGGAGGAAATACTCTTGCACGGGAAACATTTTCAGAACCGCCGCCTTTAGCTGCATACTCGATGTCGATCTTGTCACCCGCGACAATATCAAAGTGAATGATCGCCGGAAGGTTATACCCTACTGTATCTTTCAGATTCAGTCTTGAAAAAGGTTCACAGGTCGATGCTCTCAAATAGGCATCTGTGTAGCCCTGCTCTGTTCCTTTATTAATGGCATCTCTGAGAAGACCTCCCTTAATACGTACTTCTTCTCCCACATTGACAAAGAAAACTGCCAGGCCGGTGTCTTGACAGAGCGGTCTTTTCTCATCTTTTGCAATGTTCGCATTTTCAAGAATTTGACGGATCACCTCTTTACTTACCGGAGATTTTTCATTCTCCATCGCTTCCTCAAGCGCATCATAGGTATCTTGAGGAAGGTCAGTTCCGCAATGTACGATCATGTCTCTTACCGCTTTGACGACGACGTCAAATTCTATTTCTCTCATTTTACTTCCTTAATCAAAAAAGTTTTTCTCTTTAAGTACTGCGATCATCCCTTTTACAGAATCAACCGATCTTGCAAACTTCTTCTTTTGACCTTCTGACAGTGTCATTTCAAAAAGCTTCTCAACGCCTCCTGCACCCAGTGCAACAGGGACTCCCGAAACAACATCTGAATGTCCGTAGTGTCCGTCAAGGTAGACTGCACAAGGGTGGATCTGCTTTGTATCTTTCAAAATTGCTTCAACCATAATGGCTGTTGACTTTGCCGGTGCATAATAGGCAGAACCTGTTTTCAGGTAACCTACAATTTCTGCACCGCCATGCTTGGTACGCTCAACCACTTCCAAAATATCTTCTTCGTCAAGTACATCTGTCAACGGGACACCCGCAACAGTTGAGAACTTTGGAAGGGGTACCATATCATCACCGTGACCACCCATAACGGATGCACGGATCTGTCCTGCTCCATAGCCGATCTTCTCATGAATGAAGTGTGCCATTCTTGCAGAATCCAGAATACCGGCCATACCAAGTACTCTCTCTTTCGGGAAACCGGAAGCTTTTAGTGCAACATAGGTCATGACATCAAGCGGGTTGGAAACCATAATGATAATGGCATCCGGTGCATGCTCTTTCACATCCTGTACCACTTCTCTTGTGATCTCTGCATTGATCATTAGAAGATCATCTCTACTCATACCCGGAAGTCTTGGAGACCCTGCAGTAATGACGACCACATCTGAACCTGCCATATCTGCAGCCTCTTCCGCAACCGATACGATCGTGTGCATTCTGGCCGCATTGGCTGCCTGTGACATGTCAAGTGCTTTACCCTTGGCGATCTCTGTATTTCTGTCTCTGAGTACAATCTCGTGACAGACACCCTTCATAGCCAATGCATAGGCTACAGTTGCCCCAACATTACCAGCACCAATAATGGATACTTTTTTACCTTTACTCATTTAAATCCTTTTTTTGTGAGAATCATAAAACACCTCGTTGCAAAACATAAATCATTACCCATAGTATAGAAACTTGCATTATCAATTATGTCTTGCGGCAAATGAGGCAAAACCGTTTTATGTGCATCTTTTTACACTAGATACAAAGAAGTGAAATTACAGAAGAAAATTCTGTAAGGAGTTGTTGCTAAACCTGGCGAAGTGCCAAGTTAGCGTAACTGCTTCGCGTATATTACAGCAAAAGCAGTTAGAAGTAGAAGAGTTCTACTTAGATAGCATCAATAATGCTGTTAAGTGTAGCAGATGGTCTCATTGCTGCTTCCGCTTTCGCATCATCCGGATGGAAGTAACCACCGATATCCTGTGGCTTTCCTTCAGCTGCAAGCAACTCGGAGATGATCTTCTCTTCGTTCTCTTTCAGTGCCGCCGCTACCGGTGCAAATTTTGCAGCCAACTCGGCATCATCACCGTTTGCAAGTGCATCTGCCCAGTACTGTGCAACAAAGAAGTGAGACGCTTTGTTATCTGGCTCACAACACTTTCTTGATGGTGCTTTATTGTTGTCAAGGTAACCTTCGTTCGCCTTGTCAAGTGCCGCTGTCAATGCTGCAAGTTTTGCATCATTGTGCTTTCTCCCAATAAATCTAAGAGACTCAGCCAATGCCAGGAACTCACCCAGTGAATCCCAACGAAGGTGACCCTCAGCCAAGAACTGGTCTACGTGCTTAGGTGCTGATCCACCGGCACCTGTCTCATAAAGACCACCACCAGCCAACAATGGAACGATAGAAAGCATCTTAGCAGATGTTCCAAGCTCCAAGATCGGGTACATATCTGTCAAGTGGTCACGTAGAACGTTTCCTGTAACAGCGATTGTATTCTTTCCTTCTCTTACTCTGGCATTGGTAAATCTAGTTGCAGCAGTCACATCCATAAATTGGATATCCAACCCAGTTGTGTCAAGGTCAGCCAAATATGTTTTCGCTTTTTTAATCATCTCAGCATCGTGTGCTCTGTTTTCATCCAGCCAGAAGATAACAGGTACTTTTTCAATCTGTCCTCTTTCAACTGCCAATCTGATCCAGTCTTTGATCGGGATATCTTTCGCTCTTGACATTCTCCAGATATCACCTTTTTCACAGTCAAAACTCATAAGCTCTGTACCATCTTCAGCCGTTACCGTTACTTTACCAGCTTCTTCAAGTTCAAAAGTAGTTGGATGAGAACCGTACTCTTCTGCTTTTTGTGCCATAAGACCAACGTTAGCCATTGAACCCATCGTTGTGACATCGTACTGACCATTTTTCACACAGTCTGCAACCATTTCAGCATGGAACATTGCGTAAGTTGAGTCAGGAACAACAGCAACACACTCTACTGCATCACCGTTACGGTTCCACTGCTTACCACCTTCACGTACCACAACTGGCATTGAAGCATCAATGATCACATCATTGGAAGCGTTAAAGTTCGTTGTTCCTTTATCAGAGTCAACCATAGCGATCTCTGGATTATCAGACTCAACAACTGCCTGGAATGCTGCTTTAATTTCAGCTTCTTTAGCGTGACCGGCAATTTTCTTCTCTAAGTCAGACATACCCTGGTTAGGGTTAACATTAAGCTCTGCAAATACATCAGCATACTTGTCAAATACATCCTGGAAGAAAACAGTAAATGCGTGACCAAACATAATAGGGTCAGAGATCTTCATCATTGTTGCTTTAAGGTGGATAGACCATAGAACATCATTTTTCTTAGCATCTTCGATTGTCTGAGCAATAAAAGTCTTAAGCTTGGCAACTGACATATACGTACCGTCAAGTACCTCTTTGTCAAGTGCATCAATTGTTGCAAGTGCATTACCGTTAAGGGCAATCGTTACTTTTTGTGCTTTATCCATAGTCACAGATTTCTCATTACCGTAGAAGTCTCCGTCACCAGCCATGTGTGCCACATATGATTTAGCATTTTCAGGGAATGCTTTCAATCTGTGTGGGTGGTTTTGTGCATATTTCTTAACCGCTGCTGCAGCACGTCTGTCAGAGTTACCTTCTCTAAGTACCGGGTTAACCGCAGAACCAAGACAAGTGTTATATTTAGCTCTAATTGCTTCTTCATCTGCATTTGCAGGATTTTCAGGGAATTCAGGAAGGTCATAGCCCTGTGCATTAAGTTCAGCGATACACTCTTTAAGCTGACCGACAGAAGCAGAAATATTTGGAAGTTTAATAATGTTCCCATCTGGTTGTAAAACCACTTTTCCAAGTTCGGAAAGGTGATCTTCTGCTTTACCCATTGCTGCAAGTACTCTACCTGCAAGTGAGATGTCTGAAGTTTCAACTGTAACACCTGCAGCCTGTGTGAATGCATTTACAATTGGTAGTAGTGAATAAGTAGCCAATGCTGGCGCTTCATCAATTTTAGACCATATGATTTTTGGTAATTTTGACATTTAAATTCCTTAAATTAAGTTATTGGTAAAAAGAGTTTAGCACTTTTATGTAAATAGCTTCGTAAAAGTATAGATTATGTAAAAGTTAACTTGAATATTTGTTTCAAAATTACACAGTTATTATGGACAAATGCATAGATATAGTACCAATACGTCACATATCTTCACAGTTGACTATAAATATCAAATATTACTTATAACTCTGACTAATCTCTGTGACTATCTTTTCGGGAGCAGAAGCAATTTTGAGGAAGTCTGTCATACTCAATAGGGGAAGAGAGAGAGCAAGGTAGTATTTAGGGGCAAGTATGTAGGCTCTTTCATTCTCTATCATGACCTGATAAGGGAAAATCTGTGCATTGTTTTCTGCCTTAATAATAGAAAGTTCTTCATATATTTGTGCAGACAAACGGTGACCGACCAAAAGTGCACCACTGGGTAAATCAAGTGTGTAAGAGATGGTTTCAGAATGGTTGTTATCTTTGGCTTTTGTTTTTAAGT
Source organism: Sulfurovum sp. (assembly GCA_027071315.1). Lineage (GTDB taxonomy): Bacteria > Campylobacterota > Campylobacteria > Campylobacterales > Sulfurovaceae > Sulfurovum. The sequence continues at coordinate 17,541 of JALSUP010000036.1, read as the reverse complement.
CATCTCCTTTTGCTACCAATATCGTATCTTCCACATTGGGCATGCCAAACATAAAATGATACTCTGCCAAGTCATTCAGTTTAAGGTTTTCTTTGACTTCATACATACCACCAAGCGCAGCATCCAAGGCTTGAAGTGTACTGTTGAAGTCACCATAGTGGTACTTTTCCTGCAGATAGGCTGCTGCAAAGTAAGAGGGGTTCTGAACGCGAATCTCTTTTCCTTCATTGACCAGAAGATGTAACACAGACATAAAAGAGTTGGTACTTTTGAGTGCTTCTGACGTAAAAGATATGACGGTTTTACCCTTGAGAATTTCATCTGTCGCCAAGACAATGAAACCGTGACTCAGTAAAGCATATCTCATCTCTTCTACCGTTTGTAAGTCAGCTTCATAATAGACAGAAAGCGTTTTAGGAGAGGTTGTGTGTAAAGAAAAGCCTACACCACGTGCTACTTTTTTAACAGAAGCACTTTTAGGCACTTTTATTTTTGGCAGAATAGGCTTACCTGCTAAAGGTTTGACTGTTTTATATTCAGCTAACTCTTTTTCCAATGCTTTCACGCGTTGCTTAAGTTGGGCAATTTCATTCTGCTCTACAGCACTACTTTTATTCATGTCACCAGCACTTATTTGTGGCTTTTGCGCATAGCTAAAATATGACAAACTAAGAAATAACCAAAGTAAAGATTTCACTTCCCTGCCTTCTTTCATTCAATGTATAAGTACGCTATGGTTATTCTAGCTTAAAGCATCTTAAGGTGAGGAAATTAGCCTTCGACCACAAGACTCTCTTCGGGGAAGACACCCAGAGCTTTGGCTTCCTCCAACATGAGTTCACTCACTTTATATTTACTCTCTATGATCACATCTGCGAGTTTAGACTTAATATGCAACTCCAAAGGTCGTTTACCCGGGTAACGTTCAACCAGACACATAAGCTCTTCCACGGTTTTAGCATCAGGCATGAGATTGACTGATAAGATCAATGGTGGCTGTACGGGTTCTGGCGTATGTTTTTCCTCTTTCTGTACTTTGACTTTCGTCTTTTTCGCATCTTTAATAGAAGAGATCTTCAAAATGTTCATACGGGTAAAGTCACCATCTTTAGTGATCTTCACTTTAAAGGCTATGGGCTTGGTGAGGTCAAAATCTTCGTCTAACTCCTTGAGGCGGTTTTCAAAGAGCATCAACTCAATGTTTCCATGCAAGTCCATAATACTTGCAATACCAAACTTATTTCCTTTTTTGGAGATCTTCTCTGTAATATTTTCAATTTTACCAATAAAGAGTGCCTGTGAACCATCCGCAAGTTCATCAATTTCAGAACTGAGGGTATAAGAGATTTCATCAAGCGTTTCACGGTATTTGTCAAGCGGGTGTCCCGAAACGTAGAAACCAAGAGACTCTTTTTCCATCTCCAGTATCTCCATAGGTTCAAACTCTTCCATGTGGTTCAGTTCAAGGGTCACCGAAGTCATCTCTTCATCATCACCCCAGAGTGAATTGACTGCCTGTTTTTTTGCTTCTCCCGCTTTTTTAGCCATATCAATGATGTCTTCAAGCTGTGAAAGCATGGCCTTTCGTGAGTAGCCAAAGCTGTCAAAGGCCCCTGCTTTTACAAGCGTTTCCACCACTCTTTTGTTCACCTTGGAAGAGTCAATGCGTGATACAAAATCTGAAAGGTCTTTAAACTCATCTTCTCCTCTGGCTTCAAGCATAGAATTAATCGCAATGTCTCCTGCACCTTTAAGTGCACCCATACCAAACATAACCACCTCATCACCGTCAATGTTACGTGCTTCAAAAACCAGACCCGATTTGTTAATGTCAGGTGGCAGAAGTTTCATACCCATGTGTTTTACTTCATCCACATAACGGACCACTTTGTCTGTATTGTTTTTTTCAAGCGTTAAGATGGCCGCCATAAACTCTGTCGGGTAATAATACTTTAGATAAGAGGTATAAAATGTGATCATCGCATAGGCAGCAGAGTGGGATTTGTTAAATCCGTATCCGGCAAACTTTACGATCAGGTCAAAGAGCTCAAAGGCTTTTTGTCTATCAAAGCCTTTTTTAACGGCACCGTCGGCAAATTCTCCCTGAAGTTTGTCCATCTCTTCTTTGATCTTTTTACCCATGGCACGACGGACAAGGTCGGCACCACCCAGAGAGAAGCCACCAATGGTCTGCACGATCTGCATAACCTGTTCCTGATAGACGATGACTCCGTAGGTCGGTTTGAGTATCGGTTCCAGTTCTGGGAAGGCATAGGTAATTTCAGCACGGCCGTGTTTACGTTCCACAAAGTCATCGAGCATTCCTGACTCCATAGGTCCCGGACGGTAGAGTGCGAGCATCGCAATAATATCTTCAAAACCGTTTGGCTTGAGTTTTTTAGCCAAGTCTTGCATTCCTGCAGATTCTATCTGGAAGAGTCCGAGCGTTTCACCCGTTGAGATATACTCATAAACTTTAGGGTCTTCAATATCCTCTTCAATAAAGTTGATACGCTTCCCATAACGTCGTTCAACCAGTTGCAGTGCCTCTTCAATCACCGTCAGGGTCTTCAGTCCAAGGAAGTCAAACTTAATGAGGTCAACATCTTCAACATATTTTCCCGAGTATTGTGTCGCAAGGGTATCTAAGCCTGTTGGTTTAAAGAGTGGTGTTTTCTGCCAAAGCGGTTCATTGGAGATGACCACTCCCGCAGCGTGTGTTCCCGCATTTCGGTTCAAGCCCTCCAGAGCAAGTGCATACTCCCAGGTACGCTTTGCCTGAGGGTCAGACTCCAAAAGTGCTGCAATTTTCGGTTCTTTCTCATACGACCCTTTGAGGTCTATGCCTAATTCATCAGGTATGAGTTTTGCCATCGCATCTGCTTTGGAGTATGGCATATCCAGTACACGTGCCACATCACGAATGACCCCTTTGGCAAGCAACTTACCAAAAGTGATGATCTGTGCCACGTTCACACGGCCGTATTTCTCTACCACATAGTCCAGGATCTCCTGCCGTCTTGCCTGACAGAAGTCCATATCGATATCCGGCATGGAGATACGTTCAGGGTTTAGGAATCGCTCAAAAAGCAAACCATAAGGCATAGGGTCAATGTCGGTAATTTCCAGAGAAAAAGCGACCAGTGAACCGGCAGCAGACCCACGTCCCGGCCCTACAGGAATACCCATCTGCTTTGCCGCATCGACAAAATCCCAGACAATGAGCATATAGCCCGGGAACTTCATGGAGTTGATAATGTCCATTTCAACCTTGAGTCTGTCTCTGTACTCCTGGTGTTTCTCTTCAGGTACAATTTTTAAACGTTTTTCAAGCCCGCGTTTCGACTCTTCCTCAAACAGAACAATGTCATTTTCAAGTGAATACTCAATATCGGGAAAAGGTAAAACGATCTCTGATTCTGCCGCTCTTTGTCTGGCAAATTTGAAGTTAGGCGGTGTCGGGTCTCCCAGTTTGATTTCAAGGTTACACTTATCGGCGATCTCCTGTGTGGCTTCCAAAGCTTCCGGAATATCTGCAAAAAGTTCAGCCATCTGCTCCGGAGACTTGACATAAAACTCATGCACCGAGTGACGCAGACGGTTCGGGTCATCATAAAGTTTGTTCATCGCGATACACATAAACGCCTCATGCGCATCGGCATCAGGCTGATTGGTATAGTGCGTGTCATTGGTCGCCACTATTTTTATACCCGTCTCCTGAGAGAGTTGAATGATCTGCTTGTCAATACGGTGCTGGTCACCAATACCGTGACGCATCATTTCAAGGTAGAAATCATCACCGAAGACTTCCTGGTATTTGAGTGCTACTCTTTTAGCTTCCTCATAGCCCTTGGCACCAAACTTCAGGTTACGTTCCGAGAGGTTCATGTTCCAGTTCACTTCTCCCTGGAGACAGGCAGATGAGCAGATGAGCCCTTCAGAGTTATTTTTCAGTAACTCCCAGTTGATACGCGGGTAGTAATAAAAACCTTTAATGTACGCCTGAGAAGAGAGATACATCAGATTTTTATAACCCACATCATTTTTGGCATAGAGACAAAGGTGAAAACGCTGACGCACAGACTTGTCTCCCAACTCTTCCTGGTTATGCACATAAGCTTCCATTCCAATGATAGGTTTGATCCCCTCTTTGCGCATGGTATTGTAAAAGTCAATGGTTCCAAACATATTTCCGTGGTCGGTCATCGCCACAGAAGTCATGCCCTGCTCTTTTACCTTTTTTGCCAATGCTTTGATCTTGTTGGCACCATCGAGTAAGGAGTACTCTGTGTGTAAATGTAAGTGGGTAAATTGAGGGGTTTTTCGTGGTTCTTCTGACATGCTTGACCTTTAAAATAATAGGGAGCTAATATAGCAGAGTTTAGGTAAATTTAGATTGAATTTATTTGGATTTCACAAGCCATAAAAGAAGCAGGCTTCCTATAAGTAAGTTTAACCAGGAGACCCCGTCTTTAAATGTACTTTCCATCATTTCAAAAAGCCAGCGCTGCATTTCCAGAGGTTCGGTCAGGCTGTGCAGATGTGCCCAGTGTATGAGTTCATCCTGCCAAATGAAAGTGACAAGTTCGGGAACAAAGAAAAAAAGGATGATGCCCAACACACCCCAGACACTTTTTTTGGGTTTCTGTGACTTGAGAGCCTTTTGAAACTTAGGGTCTTGCTCCAGTCTTTCTTTGATAACTTTGATCTTTTCTTTCATAGCAGTCTGAACTAGCAGTAATCCAGTAACATGCCGTCTTTCACAGCCTGCATACTCTCTGTCCCAACCAGTCTTTCAACAATGGCAAGTCCGAAGCAGAGTGCTGTTCCCGGTCCCTGAGAAGTCATCACATTACCGTCTACGACTACTTTTTTATCTTCTCTGTAGCCGGGATGGGCTATCTCCTCTTTAGCTCCGGGGTAACAGGTATAGTCAGCCCCTAAAACACCTGCTTTTTTAAGTACATACGGTGCGGCACACATGGCACCGACCACTTTGTTCTCCTTAAACTCTTTTAAGAGTTCGATCACTCTGGGGTGCTCTGCCAAAGCATGGGTACCGTCCCATCCGCCGGGAAGTACCATCATGTCAAAATCTTCTGAAATGACATTTTTTAACGCAGTATCTGCTTTGACACCAATGCCATTGGCACCGATGACCACTTTGCCATGCCCCAGAGAGTCGTCAATATAGGCAATGCGTACTTCTATGCCTCCACGACGCATAACATCTATGAGACCTACCGCCTCTACCTCTTCAAAACCTGCTGCCAATGGTAATAATACTGCTGCCATTCTTCTTTCCTTTATCGTTATGATTTGCTTAAAATATGTGATACGATCCTGTGACCGTGATTGAGTGCAATAGCAATGCTCCCACCCGAGTTGAAAACGATGTCTCCGGCAACATACATACCTTTGGTCGCCGTCTCATAGTTGTCATCGAAGATGGGTTCACCATCTTCATCCAAAGTCACAAGACAACACTTTAAAAAATCAGACGGGGTAGTACCGCCGATGGCGTAAATAATTCTGTCAAAGTCAGCAGAACCATCACTAAAGTTGACTTTAATCTGCCCACTTTCATTTTCAAGAGACGCTATGTCAACACCCAGTTTTAAGGTGAGGGCTTCATCATCTGCATAATTGCTCAGCATTTCCTGGTTAGTAGGGTTGGGTCTGGTAAGACAGTCTCGTCTGTAATTCAGGGTTACATCGTTTGTTTCTGACAATTCACAGGCATACTCTACTGCCGTGTCTCCCCCGCCTACCACTAAAATTTGTTCACCGTTACTGCATTTGTCAAGGTTAAAATTGACTTTGGTTCTAAGTGAACCTGGGATTTTATAGGAGGGTTTATTGGGTTTGCCCATACGACCGATACTCACAATGATATGATGCGCCCTGTCTTCTCCACAGGAAGAGGAGACATAGAACAGGTCGTCCTCTTTTTTTACTTTTTCTACGGCACAATTAAAGCGTGTGTCAATGCTTTCATCATCAAGCAGTTTGTCAAAATAGTCCAGCGTACTCTCTTTGGTACCATCTACAAATTCGACATTGCCTTCAAGTTCAACTGCCTGCCCCTGCCAGTCTTTGTCAACACGTTTTTTGTCTTTGTAAAATTTACGGATCGTATGTGAGTGATTGTCTGTTTTTTCTATGAGAAGTACCTTTTCAAGTCCAAGTACTTTTGCTTCTACTGCGGCACCAATACCTCCGGGTCCCCCACCAATAATAATAAGATCATATATACCATCCATACACTACTCCTTCAATAAGCTTAAGAATAGTGTACCATTTTCTCATAGAGAAATCTACCCTCTTTTAGATTCTTCGTAGATTAGTCCTTATTATTGTCAGGAATGATTACTTTTGCATACATTCCGGGAAAAACATTGGAATTTCCTTTGTCAAATGAAACCCGCATTTTGATCTTGTGTGTCATTGGATTGGCATCGGGTATGATAGCATGTATCGTCCCTACTGTCCGGTAGTTTATGGAAGGTATCTTCACAGGGATCTTCTGTCCCTCTTTTACTTTTCCGATAATACTTTCCGAGAGAGAAACATCAATTTCTAGGTTTTCTGTATCGACGATCATAATGGTCAGCATACCGGGCATGACCATATCACCTACTTTAATATTTTTTTGTACGACCACTCCGTCAGAAGGCGCTTTCATTTTCAGATAATTAAAAATGGTCGCCATCTGTTTGGCTTTGATAGAAGCCTGTTCGACCATGACCTGGGCAGAATCCAGCATCGCAGAGACATTTTCCGCCTGGGCTTCCATATCATCAATATCCATCAGCGGAATATTATTTCTCTGTTTGAGTCTGTCTTTTTTCTTATTGATGTTCTTGAGTCTTTTACGCCAGAATTCCAATACGATCTTGGACTGTTCCAGCATCAGGTCCGCCTGAGACTTCATAATGTCAAATTCTGCTGATTCCATTTCATAGAGCTCATCTTCACGCTTGACTTTGTCTCCGAGTTTCACAAAGACTTTCTTGATATAGCCCATATATCTGCTTCCGATCATTTTTTGACCGTTGGAGACTACTGTTCCGGTTAAAACGATCTCACCGGCACTCACACAGCTAATGAGTAAAAAGGTTACAATAAAAAGTTTTTTTATCTGGTTCATCAAGCCTGTATTACCACTTTCTCAAGTTCACGTGACACTTCATACACTGACCAGAGATCTTACTGTATGCCTGCAACGCCTGCACCGCATCACCATCTACAAAACGCTCTTCAATATCTTCAGCTTTCTGTTTGATCTTTTTCTGGATCTTATGCGTCATTTTCATATTGTTGTTAAGCCACTTTTCATAAATGTCTTTATTGTTCACTTCCGAATCGATCGGACGGATCTTGACGATCGTCTCTTTCAGATCCTTCACACCTGCCTTGACGATGTCGGCATTGTTATAGAAGAATCCGGACTGGATATCCTGCATTGCCTGTGCCATCTTTTGCATGTCTGCAATTCTGTCTGCCTGCTTGTATCCATCGGCCAAAAGCATCGCGGATGCGATGAGAAGACCTGCTATTATTTTTTTCATTTTCTATCCTCCACTAAAATATTGTCTTAACTGTATTGTAACCAACTATCTTTAATAACTAAGTTCCATTGATTATCATCATAAAATTTAATTACTTTTTTTTATACTATTTAAGTTTTATTTTAAATGGGAAGTGCTAAGATTGGGGTATCTAAAATATTAAAGGACAGAAAAATGAAAAAAACTATACTATCTTGTGTAGCTGCGGCTGCTCTACTAACAAGTGCTCAGGCGGACTTTAGCTTTGGCGATATGTTCAAAGACATGAAAGAGGCTGCGATCTCTATGAGTAAAGATGCTAAAGACTCTGTTGAGTCTATGAAAGACGGGGCAGTAGAGACAAGTAAAAGTGCTGAGCGTACAGTCACCAACGTTTCAAAAGATGCAAAAGATACTTCTGTTAAAGTTTCTGATGACTTGAAAACAGCTCAGGTTTCTACTTCTAAAGATGTAAGAGATGCAACTGTTGAAGTGGCTGAAGATACAAAAGATTCAATTACGAACACAACAAAAGATCTTAAAGATTCAACAACAATTGCTTCTAAAGATATGAAAGATTCTGCTATTTCTGTCTCTAAAGACATCAACGATGCGACAAAAACAGTTTCCAATGATTCAAGAGATTCTGTGAAAACTGTTTCCAATGACTCAAGAGACTCTGTGAAAACTGTTTCCAATGACACAACTGATTCTGTCAAAACTGTTTCCAACGATTCAAGAGATTCTGTGAAAACTGTTTCTAATGACTCAAGAGACTCTGTGAAAACCGTTTCCAATGACACAACTGATTCTGTCAAAACTGTTTCCAACGATTCAAGAGATTCTGTGAAAACTGTTTCCAATGACTCCAGAGATTCTGTCAAAGATGTTTCTGACAACATCAACGATACGACGAAAACTGTTTCTAATGATTCCAGAGATTCAGTGAAAACTGTTTCCAATGACTCCAGAGACTCTGTGAAAGATGTTTCTGACAACATTAACGATACAACAAAAACTGTCTCTAATGATTCAAGAGATTCAGTGAAAACTGTTTCTAATGACACAGCTGATTCTGTGAAAACAGTCTCTAATGACCTTGACGAGTCTACAAGAACCATCTCAGACAATGTGAATGATTCGACTAAAACCGTTTCCAACGATACGAGAAAATCAGTCAAAGAAGTTTCTGAGAATGCAAATGATTCTACTAAAACAATTTCTGACAATGCAAATGATTCAACAAAGACTATCTCTAAAGAGTCACGTAAATCTGTCAAAGAAGTGGCAGACGATAACAACAAATAGTTAGGCACTGCTTCCACATAAAGCTACCAAGTCACTTTTGGTAGCTTTTCATTTCCTCTGATCGAAAATCATAATTTTAATTTATTTAATATATCAATAATATGCTATCCTAAACATAATACTGTTTATAAGGATGACACATGAATATTTTCAAAAAGATCGTAATTTTCACACTGCTGCTCTTACTTCCCTCCCAGCTTATTTCCAAAACACCTAAAGTAACACAGACCCCTACTGACAATTCACTGGCCGTTTTCTATACCCTTCCCGGCGATGCTGAAAAAAAGTATAATGCTCTGGTAGAAGAGAAGATCAAAAGTATCGGCTTTCAACTCACTGACCCGCATAAACGTGTCAACGATCACTACAAAACCGAATTTGGCTCTACCGTACTGGATATATTGAGTTTTATGCCCGTCGTCAATGACAAAATGGTCCTTCCCCTTTTAAACATTGACCCCCGTATTGCCGGGTTTGCCCCCTTCAACATGCTGATTGAAAAAAAACTTGCTGAAAAGAACACCCATGTGGGGCACCTCATGCCGAAAGTGATGCTGGACATTCTCGGTATTGAGAATAAAGAGGTGAGAGAGACATTTACCGCTTCCTTTAAAGCTTTGGATGAGATGATCGGAAAAGAGCTTGGCGGCAAGAAAGAGTATATTGAGCTCAACAAGTTACCAGAACAGACCATGATGAATTTTGAATACAGTTTTGATATACCCGAAGATATTGAAGACTTCATGGATGAATTCCAGGAAAAATTTGAAACGGCATTGACTGACAAGAAGTATCTTGTCGCGGGCTACCACAATTTTATGGACAGTACGGATGATGCTACAGAAATACTCAAAGCATATGATGCCTTCTGGACCTATTCACTCTGCCATATGGAGTTTTCGTTCAATGTCTTTGACAAAGAGGGTGCAAGACCCGATGCCGGTCTCTTTGCGCCCTGTACCATGTACATGTATATCCCCAAGGGGAGTGGGAAACTCTACATTGGTATGTACAGACTGCATAACTGGTCAGACAGTCTTGGTATAGAAGATGCAAACAGGGTTTCACTCGTGGAAAAACTCGATAAAGAATTACCACAGATACTCATAACGCTGGGTGCAAAACCAATGAAGAATGTCAATACGCTCACACTTCCAAAAACAGCTGTAAAAGCACCTGTTAAAAAACCTGAAGCTGCAAAGGAACCGGAAACAGAAAAAGCAGCTGCAACGCATGAAGAGTCAAAAGAGAAAAAAGAGAGCATTGAAGACGGTGTAGAGACCATAGAGATCATTATTCCAAAGCCTCCTAAAGTGCCTCTTCCTGTTAAGGTAAAAACCACAAACAGCAGTGACACAGACACACGTTCTATCAAGTTTTCAAAACGTATGCCTCCTAACTATGTTCCAAGTGAACAACGTATGGCAAAAGCAAAACCTACCAATACCAATACCAACATCGGAGAGGTTGCCAATGGTAAAATTTCAACCTATCTCCGAGCCAAATTCATGGATGTCAAAACCGCACAAAAAACACTCCAGGAGGCAGGGTTCGACATTCTCTCTACCTCTCCGGTCGATAAGAAGAAACAGCTGATCTCTATTGTCTTTACCGATAAAGTACTTACCGAGATGGGAAGTAAAAAAGATACAGCCTTCATAGGCTCTTTGCGTCTGCTTGTCAACAAGAAAGACAATCATATCTCCATTACCAACCCTCTCTACATGGCGAAGGCATTCATGCAGAAGAGTTATGATGAAGCCGCTGCAAAAGCAACCTTGGCAAAGATCACAGCAAAATTCACAGGTATGCTAAACTCTAAAGACAAACTCAAGTTTCAGCTTCTCCCAAAATACCAGTTCATGAATGGAATGCCTACCTATAAAGATATGGTTACCGTAGCAAGAGGCAAGGGACTTTTGGAAAAACTGAAGAACAACAAAAATGTGGTCTTTACACAGAAGTTAAATAACGGTGCAACGCTTGTTGGTGTTAAACTTGGAAAAAGAACTGCTAAGTTCACGTCTAAAATAGGAACGAACAATGCAGCATTGCTTCCCTACCCTCTTGTGATTCAAAATGATGAGGCAAAAATACTTGAACCTAAATACTATATTTCAGTGATGTATCCGCTTCTGCAAATGTCAGAATTCATGACCATTGCGACTGTACCCGGTGCCGTCATCAAAGATTGTGAAAAAGTGTTTAGATAAACGACGAAGAAAAAACATTATTTCTTGGGGTTTTTTCTCTCTTTCATTTTCAATCTTCTCATCTCCAGCCTCGTTTTCAAGTTACGTATTTTTCCTATCTCACGATCATCCAGTTCAATATCGGTCTGTTCTATATCTTCCCCTACTTTTACATTCAGCATCGCGGATTTTTTCATCGCAAGTATCTGCGATGAATAGACCGACCTGTGCCCTGTGATCAGGAAGCTTATAACGACAGATAAAGCCGCATAGTGGGCAATGTCAATCCCAAAGAGTTCTACTGCCATAATGATTGCAGCAATGGGTGCATTGGTCGCACCTGCAAGTACGGAAACAAAACCGAGCGCAGCAAACATGACCACATAGTCACCACCCACAAACTGTCCGAAAATATGCCCACTCGTTGCCCCAATATAAAAGAGCGGTGTAATAATACCACCGCTTCCACCAACACCCAGGGTAATAGAAGTAAAAAGTGTTTTTGCCAGGAACGCATACCACGGTACATTGTCAGACATTAGGGGGAATGGTCCTAAAACCTCCTTAATGGTTCCCATACCAAGACCAAGATACTGCTTGCCGAAGATCAGGGTAAGGATGATCAGGAGAACACCTCCCAAAAAGGCAATAAGCAAAGGATGCAGGGGAATCTTTTTGATCAGTTTTGCCACAGCGGAAACACTACGGACAGTCACATACGATACCATACCAAAGAAAAGTCCTGCAAGTATGACTTTCAGGATCAGTGAGAGATCAAGGGTAATACTCTGATAAAAATGAAGATCATAATAAGTGTATTCTATACCCAGAAGCTGTGCTGTTGTGAATGCTGCAAATCCGGCAATAATGGAAGGGAGCAGGACATCATAGAGTATCACCCCGATAATCAGTACTTCCACACCAAAAATAGCACCGGCAATAGGCGTACCGAAGACCGTGGCAAATCCTGCAGAGATACCACAGATCACCAATTTCTTTCTGTCTTCTTTAGAGAAATGGAACTGGGTTGCGATGAAAGAGGAAACACCTGCACCGATTTGCGCACCCGGTCCCTCTTTACCGACAGAGCCTCCGGCAAATATAGTAATAATAGTTGCGAAAAGTTTCACAGGAATAACAGCAATATCGATTTTACCGGAGTGCTTATGTACCGCTTCTATCACTTTTTCTGTTCCGTGACCCTCTGCGTTTGGGGCATACTTTTTTACAATATAGACCGTTAACATCAGTGCAAAGGGGAGTAACAAGTAGTAATCAAAAGGAAGAAAAACACGTCCGTTCTCTGCATATTGCAAGAGTTTTAAAAAGAAGGTAACGATGGCACCAATGATGATGCCGACAAGAGAAGAGAGAAAAATCCATTTTGATACAGAAAGAAAAATAGCCGTTTGTTCAGTCACATGTTTATGTATCATTATGGATCCTTACTTAATTCAGAGAGAGGAGAAGAAAATACCTATTTTGCTTTCTCCAGATATTTACCTTCAACCGTATCTACTTTGATCATTTCACCTTCAAGTACATGAAAAGGTACCTGAACGACTGCACCGCTCTCCAGCGTTGCAGGTTTTTTCCCGCCTTGTGAGTCACCTTTGAAGTTTGGTGGTGTCTCAACAATTTTAAGAACAACTGTCTGAGGGATCTCAACTGAAATTGCTTTACCGCCATGGAAAAGGATCTCTGCTTCCATACCGTCTATCATGTAGTCAAAAGTATCTTTACCGACCTGTTCGTGTGTCAAACCGATCTGGTCAAACGTAGTGGTATCCATAAATTGTAAAAATTCACCATCATCATAAAGATACTGCATGGTTTTCTCTTCCAACTCCGGCACTTCAAATTTATCACCGGCATGCACCGTTTTTTCAATGGTCTTGGCAGTCGCAAGATTTTTGATCTTCATACGTACAAATGCCGCACCTTTTCCTGGTTTTACATGCTGAAAATCTGTTACCTTATACGGGTTCCCCGTAATTTCAAGTCTTGCGCCTTTTTTGATGTCACCCATGCCAATTGTTGCCATTGTTAGTCCTAGAAATAAATTTTATTGATTATAGCGAATGCTTGGTTAAAAGCTTGAAGAAAGCGAATGCGTAGAGAGAAAGTGAAGGGAAAAGATGCGTCGGCAGGTAAATATATACCTGCCGTATCATACCCCTACCTTACAATTGAGATACTGTCCTTTTTCGTATGCAGTTTAAGGTCAAAGTCCATTGCCTTGGAATTGTCCATCAGGACAGGGACAAAGAGCAGGGAGACAAATACCGCTGCCACCGTTCCGGAAATAAGCGCAACACCCAGTCCGCCAAAGACAGGGTCAGAGGCGAGAAGTGCAGAACCCAGTATGATCGCAACCGCAGTCAGTGCGATCGGTTTGGCTCTTGTCGCTGCAGCCACGGCGATCGCTTCTTTCTTTTTCATACCCTGGAACTCCATGAGAGACTTGGCAAAGTCGATCAGAAGCAATGAGTTCCTTGAAGAGATCCCCATCAGGGCAATAAACCCGATCAGTGAGGTTGCGGTCAGGAAGAAGGTCTCCGAGGTAAAGAGGTTTGCCGCCCAGTGTCCTACGATCACCCCGATGAGTGAGAGGAAAGACCCCAGAAGGATGATACCCGAAATGGCAAAACTCTTATAGTAAATGACCAGCAGTAAAAATATGAGTATGAGTGCTGCAATAAAAGCACCGCCAAGATCTCTAAAAGTATCCAGTGTCACTTTCATCTCTCCATCCCAGCGTAAAAGAAATTTTTCACCCGTTTTCTTATCAGTAAGATAGAGATCGAACATATAGGTAGTGAAACCGGCTTTTTTAATATCATATTTCTCTGCAAATTTTTTCAACATCACATCTCTCGCTGCAAGCAGAGGATAGACCTGGGAAACCATGTCCGTCTCTGCGATCACATTGACCATGCGGGAAAGATCTTTATGCATGATCATCGGATTTGACTGTACCTTACGAATGGTCACAACCTCGTTAAGCGGTACCATCATCCCTCTCTGGTTCATCAGATTCAGGGAGGAGAGTTTAGACCGCAGTGAACTCTCTTTGGACGAGTTTAGTTTTTTACTCTCTTTGTCAAGCACAAGGAACATAGGGATCTGATCTGGAACATTTTTTGAATTCTTATGGGCAATGACCATACCTTCAAAAGCCAGATAGAGAATATTGTTCACCTGCTCAACACTCAGACCGGAACGTGCGATCTTCTCTTTATCCGGAATAAGCTCATACTTTTCATACAGATCATCTTCCATCACATCAATATCTACCAACCCGTCCGTGTGCTTCAGGATATCTGCTACCTGGTTAGAGATTTCACGTACCTTGTCAAGGTTTTCTCCATGCACTTCCAGGACAATGGATGCAAGTGTTGGAGGCCCTGCAGGCTGCTCTACAAGTTTAATGCTAGTATCCTTGACCAGAGGCAGACATTTCTTTTTAATAATAGGTCGCAGACGTTGCGTCATAAGGAAAGAAGGCTCTTCTCTGTGGTGTTTATCAGTTAAATTGACTGCTATTTCCGAGACATTCTCTGTCATCTTCATACCTGCACCCTTGACAAGACCGGCATAATCCAGAGGAATACCCTGACCCAGGAAAAGTTCAAGGTTCATCACAGCAGGTTCATCTTTCAGAATATCTATGACACACTGGCTGACCATATTGGTCTGTTCAATAGAAGAACCTGTCGGTGTATCGACATAGACAGAAAAAGTATTGTCACTTTTACCAGGAAGCATTTTTGCCAGAACAAGTTTGGACGGGAACATCAAGAGTGAAGCAAAAAACGCCACTGCCGTTAACACAATGACCAGTGTTTTTTTCACTTTAGAGTCCAAAATATTATAGACTAATTTTTCTAAACCGGACATTATTTTGCCTCCTTGTGTTTTTTGCCGTGGTGCGGATGTTTATGTTTTGGTTTTTTCAACAGTTTCAAACTCAGATACGGTGTAAAAATATAGGCAATAAAGAGTGAAGCCACCAGTGCCACCGGGACATTGTAAGGGATAGGTTTCATAAATGACCCCATCATTCCGCCAACGAATGCCATAGGGACCATTGTCAGGATGATCGCCAGTGTGGCAATATTCGTTGGTGCCCCGATCTCATCTGTTGCTTCAATAAGCAGTTGATCCATCTCTTTGTCATCCACATCATGGGCATGTAAATGTCTGTGGATATTCTCGATCACGATGATCGCGGCATCCACCAGAAGTCCCAGAGACAAGAGGAAGGCAAAAAGCGTAATACGGTTGATCGTCTGTCCGGTCAAATAGGCAATGAACAGTGTCACTGCCAAAATAGCCGGTACGGTAAAGGTAACAATAACAGACTCTTTCCAGCCTAAAGCAAATACAAGCATCAGCGCAATAATAATAATGGTAATGACCAGGTGCATCATCAGTTCATTAACGGCTTCATTTGCCCTCTCACCGTAGTTTCTGGTGATCAAATATCCCACACCCTCTTTTGCGAATTCCGCATCATGCTCTTTAAGGATCTCAACCACATCTTCTGCAACAAATACGGCATTGGTACCGGCCAGTTTTGCCACAGTCATTGTTATCTGACTCTTCTGCTTCCCCATCTTTCCGGAATGTTCATCTGCACGCATATTGATCTTGGCAGTTTTAAAGTTCTGTATATCTATACCGGCTGTAACTTTGGCAACATCCCTTAAGTAGATCGGTGATCCCATATACTGCGCTACGATCACCGAGCCGACATCTCCTACATTTTCAATGGCATTTTTGACACCAAAGATCACCAGTTTGTTATCTTTTGTTCTTCCCTTTACATCGGGAACATCTACGGCAACAGACTGCACCGCTTTCATGATCTGTCCCAAAGAGAGGTGATAGGCAGAAAGTTTCCCCATATCCACTTCAATATTATACTGCTCTTTTCTCGCTCCCTTGAGTGTTGTCTTTGCCACATTCTCAGCAGCATTGAGTTTCTGCTGTACTTTACGTACTATTTTGAAGAGTTCTGCATCATTGATCTTACTGCCGTCTTTGGCATAAAAAGCCACGGTCATAATAGGAATATCAATGTCAATATCAAAAGGTTTGATAAGAGGCTGCATGACCCCTTTTGGCATCAGGTCCATGTTTTGCATGACTTTATCATAGAGTTTCAGGTTTGAATCTTCCCTGTTTTCTCCAATGTAGTACATGACATTGACAATACCGACATTGTCCATTGCCATACCGTACACATGCTCAATCCCTTTGACTTCACGAAGTTTTCTCTCCAGAGGGTTGACAATAATATTCTCTATCTCTCTTGGTGTGGCGCCTGGCATAGCGACAATGACCGCACCACCGGAAATAGCAATTTGAGGATCTTCCTCCCTTGGCATGATGTTCAGTGCCAGATAACCCATGATCAGTAAAAAAGCACCTAAAACGGCTGTTAAAGGATTACGTAAAAAACCTTTTGCCAGTTTTCCTGCCACATCCGTGACTTGATATTCTTTTTTTTCAGACATCATCAATACCTAATAAGAATTTTGGCATACATACCCGGATATACAGAACGACCTTTATGGTCGAATTTGATCTTAATTTTAAACTTATGTGTCATGGGATTTGAATTGGGAATAATAGAAGCGATCTCTCCTTTGGTCGTAAATGCCATAGAAGGGATCTCAACACTCACTTCTTTACCCAAATGGATATCTTTGAGCTGTGATTCGGAAATTTCTGCAACGATCTTTAAGCGACTGAGGTCGGTCAGGATGACTGCCGGCATACCGGGTATCGCCATCTCCCCTTCATTGAGCTTCTTGGCAACGATCACACCGTCATTGGGTGCGATAATTTTCAAATAGTTGTACTGGTTCAGCACTTCATCTTTTTTAGCCAGAGCCTGATTGACCTGCTCTTCCGCAATCTTCACCATATCTTTTAAATTCTTTGCGCCCAGTTCCAACGTTTCCAACTCATATTTTGAAACCATTTTCTTCTTGTAGAGTCTTTTATGGCGTGCCAGGTTGGTCAGGACATTGTTATACTGGTTTCTGTTCATCTGCAAAGCAAGTCTTGCCTGGGAAATAGCCAGGTCAACCTGTCTCTCTGCTGCTTCTATCTCTTTGGAGTCTATCTCATAAAGCAGTTGTCCTTTTTTAACGATATCACCCTCTGAGACTGCCATATTTTTCACATAACCCATATAACGGCTTGTCATCATTTTCTGATTGTCCGATATCACCGATCCGCTCAATTCTATCTCTACGGCATTGAGCAGTGTAAGCGACCCTATCAGTAGTAAACCTATGATTTTTTTCATACTTTTCCTCCTTTATTTAAAATACTGTCAAGTTCAAATATCTTAGTATTTCGTTTATTCTTGGCTGTCAGGAGCTTCAACATCACTTCCAACTCTTTTGATTGCTGGATCAACACATCTGAAATAGAAACCATACCCTCTTTGTATTTCGCACTGTAGTTTTCATACA
>JALSUP010000035.1 GCA_027071315.1 Sulfurovum sp. | reverse complement strand
CTGAGAATTTCCTTGATGCGCATTCTGACCATATGGATGAGATGATCAACCAGCTTGTCCATGTTTACCCTGAACTCAGCCACCATGAAATTTATGAATATTTAAGTTCAGAAGCTTTACACAGACGCAGTATGGACCTGGGTTCTTACGACCACCTTGTCAGTATGGTTACAAAGATCAAAGGCAAAGCACTCTCCACAGCAGAATTGCATAAACTTCAAACCGTCTCAAAACTGAACCAACTCTACGCATAAATGACAGTTGTGAGGTTAACACCTCATTTACTATAAAAATGTACAATCTGACAACAATATATTAAAGGATACACTTTGAAAAAAACAACACTACTAATGATAGCATCCGCTTCACTACTGCTTGCATCACCAGCACAAAATACTACAAATACACAGGTACCTAAAGGTATGTTCATCATGAACAGCGGGCAGGGTAACGGCATGGGTATGATGAAAAACAAATGTCAATGTAAAATGGGACAGGGGATGAATCAAAATGCCAACAAAAAGGCTATGAAACAAAAAATGATGAAAATGAAGATGAATTCTCCTTTTCTCATTAAACACGGTCTGCCGCACTTGACAAAGATGATCATGCCGTATATGAATGATCCTGCGTTCAATTTGACATCTGAGCAGAAATTCCAGTTGGCAAAAGTAAGAAAAACAACAATGACAGCCATTATGGAAGCCAAGCCAAAAGTGATGGCATTAAGAAAAGAGATCGTAAAATCCAGTCAGGCAGGTGTACCTGCTGATAAACTCAAAGACAAAGTAGCAGAACTCGCACTTCTTGAAGGTGCAGCAACCATGGCACACTTGAAATGTATTGAGTCTACCAAAGCGATCTTGACAAAAGACCAGATGTATTTTTTACTGACAAATAAAAATAAGAAAATGAATCATGGTCAAAAGAAGATGAATCGTGGAAACGGTCAGCCAAAAATGATGTTGATGAAAATGAAGCAGCCACAACAAGGTATGCAGAAATAGTCTCATAGTTAAGATGCAAGCGTAAGGGAAACTTTTTCTCTTACGCTTAGTTAAATAATCATATTGGTTAACATAATATAAATTCTATCAAAAAAGTAGATATCTTCTTCAGCGTACAAATACAACTCCACTTTCAGTCATATCAAAATGTCATTTTTAACCTTAGTCATGAATTTGATATTTTAATCGAAATGAAAATAAAAATACTGAGGATTGAAATGCGGAGTAAAAATATGTACTGGAGAAAATATGACATTACTCAAAAAATTAAAATATTGAATTTCTAAAAATCTCACTTTTCTTCAAGTGAAGAAATTTTAAATTGTTTGTTGTGGATAATTGAAAAAATCTAAAACTCAAAAAAAGATTCCAAACAGAGAGATAAAAAATCAGAATATATTTTTTCTTTTGCTGCTCTTTTTTTATGGTCAAAATTAATAACAGAAAAAAGTCTTGAAAAATAATCCAAGGCAGTTGTGAAAAAAATAGCTATAAAAATATGCTGTGAAAAATTTACGACTATTTGCATAAAACTCAAAATAGAATTTTCTCTCTCAAAGATGAATCGTTTCCAGAAAGATACATTTATATTAAGATCCCCTATTTTAGAAAAATAATATATTAAACAATATCAAATATTGGCCTATTTTCCTGTAAGCCCAGAGAGTTTTAGGGTGAAAATAATATTAGAAAATATAGTATTTTACATTTTAATTGCTGACTTGAATGTGAATATGATGAAGAGTACGCTGTATAGGGGGCTTACGGTAACAATATGAACAGTTGTTCTTTTATATCTGAGTAAATAACTATTTAAATGAACAAGTGTTCATTTGTTCTTCTCTTGAAAAGTTTTAATATGAACACTTGTTCACTAAACTGTTTCTTCTCCTCTTGACAAATGAACGTTTGTTCATTATAATGTCATCAAAGGAGCCTGAATGAACGAGCAGAGCGCAAATACTCCCCTTTCCAAAGGAAGTAAAACCAAAGAGAAAATACTGAAACACTCCCTGAAACTGTTTGCTACCAAAGGGTATAAGGCAACCACGGTACGAGACATAGCAGGATCTATAGGGATTAAGCAGAGTGCACTCTATAACCACTTTAAAAACAAAGATGAAATACTGGAAACACTTATAAGTGATCTGACCTCCTCGGCCATCGTGACATTATTTGCCAATAAAGACGCCTCAGAGCTCCATAAAGACGGTAAATCGCTTTTAATGGGCATTGCCACCACTTTTAAGCTTTTGAGCTTTGACGGGCAGAATGAGGCACTTTTCAAGCTTTTGATGCAGGAGATCTTCCGAAATGAGCGTATACGCGAGATCTACAATGAGCATTTCTACCAGGAGAACGTTAAAAAGCTCTCCGGTATCTTCTTTGCCATGATGCAGGAGGAGATCATAAAGTCCTCTGACCCCCTGCTGCTTGCAAATGAGTTCTTTTCACCGCTTTTCTTCTACCAGATGCAGGTCTCTTTGCTCAAACTTGACAAAAAATCAACCTCTTCTGTGGTATCCTTGTTTGAAAAGCATGTAGAGTACTTCTGGGATAATGTCAGACAGGAAAAAACAGAGGGACTCTTTCAATAGATACTAAAAAATATTAAAATAGACAGATAATTTATATTAAGGAATATTAAAATGGATAAAACAAATACAGACCACTTCAAAAACAAATCTAAATCATGGGATATGTCTTCTATGAGAGTTCAGAATGCTAAAAGTATTGCTGATTTAATACTAAAAAATATAGTATTTTCAGACACAATGGAAGTGATGGATCTTGGAGCGGGAACCGGACTTTTAAGTTACTTTATTGCACCCCATGTGAGCAAAATAGTTGCGGTAGATAACTCCCCTTCCATGCTCAATGAGTTTAAAAATAAAGCTTCAGAATTTGATTCTGAGACGGAAATCATAGAAGTAGATATTTCAAAAGACGATCTGAATCGTACCTTTGACGGCATTATTTCCTCTATGACCATCCACCATGTGGAAGATACAAAGGCCCTCTTTTCAAAGCTTTATGCCATGTTAAATGAGAATGGTTTCATTGCTATTGCCGACCTCGATACAGAAGATGGAAGCTTCCACTCTGACAATGCGGGGGTATTTCACTACGGTTTTGACCGAAAAATGCTTGAAAATGTTGCCAAAGAAGCAGGTTTCAAAAACATACGCTTCGATCTGGCTTCGACCATTAACAAACCTCAGGCAACATTTACAGTCTTCCTGATGACTGCGAGTAAATAATATGAAGTATCTTTGGCTCATACTCTTCTTTGTCTGTCTACTCTGGTCGGGTATCAATCCCAAAGATCAGTTTACCTGGTTTTTGGAAGTCGTTCCTGCCCTTATAGGCTTTGTACTTATTGTCGCTACCTACAAAAAGTTCCCGCTTACACCCCTGCTCTACATGCTTATATTAATACATATGATCGTATTAATGGTTGGTGGGCACTATACTTATGCAGAAGTACCGCTTTTTGACACTATTAAAGAGATTTTGGGACAGAGTCGTAACAATTTTGACAAAGTAGGACACTTTATGCAAGGCTTTGAGCCTGCTATCCTTGCCAGAGAGATACTCATACGAAAAGAGGTTGTGAACGCTTCAAAGAGATGGTTGAACTATATTGTATTAAGTATTGTACTGGCCTTCTCAGCATTTTATGAACTCATTGAATGGTGGGTGGCACTGGCAACGGGAGATAATGCGGAAGCATTTCTGGGAACACAGGGCTATGTCTGGGATACACAGTCGGACATGATGTTCGCACTCAT
>JALSUP010000034.1 GCA_027071315.1 Sulfurovum sp. | reverse complement strand
GCCACTGCTACTCCTTTACTTTAGATAACTATAAAGATTTCTTAATGAAATCAATTAGTTGTTCTTTAACTCTCTGCTTAGAGAAGTTAACCTCAATACCCAAATCATCAACTGAAACACGCAATCCATCAAGATCCGTCTTTTCTTGTGTCAATTTAATGGTAGACCCTGTATATTTTTCAAGTGATGCTTCCAACTTGTCCAACTCTTCTTTTCCAAGCTTTTTAGAACTCTTCAAAACACCTTCATACTGATTTGACTCTCTTTGTAAATCAGCATTTAATACTCTTGCAATAGCAGGAATAAGGTCAAGTCTTTTATTTTCACCAAGTATCTTGATGAAATTTACCAATGTTGCATCAGCATTGTCACCAAGTGCAGACAAGATCATCTCTGTCTTCTTTTCCGCTGCAACAATAGGAGAAGTTAAAGCTGTTTTAACTTCTTCTGTGCTGATAGCTTCAGTAAGGACATTCAATACATCCGCGATACCTTTGATATCTTTAGAGACAGAAGAGAGTGCTGTTGCATATCTTTTAGCGATTAATTCTTCCATTTATGCAACCTTCTTTGTAATGATATCGACCACTTTGGCTTCGTCGATCAAAATGTCATCATTACTGATGTTTTCATTTAAGATCTCATCAATCGCATCTCTGATAGACTTTTTCTCTTCAAGTGTCATTTTCTCTTCAAGTTGTTTTTCCATCATAGCCAGATCGGATGCATTACCCTCTGCAATTTTATCTGCAAGGAACTTTGCTTCTTTTTTCGCATCTTCAAGAATCATTTTTGCTTTATTCTCAGACTCGGTAAGGTGAGACTGTGCATCTTTTTCAGCATCTTTTGCAGCTTGAAGTTTTGCTTCAATCTCTTTTAGCTGATTTGCAATACCTGATTTTCTATTTTTGAAAAAATCTTTAATAGGGTTTGCAAGAAGATAATAAAGAATAGCAGCAAAAATAGTAAAGTTTACTACTCTTGGCCAAAAGTCATTTTCTCTACCAGTTTGAATAAAGTAACGCGTCTCTTCGCCACCGTGACCAGTATTTGCTAAAAGAACAGCAGGCACAACAAGCAAAGACAACAATATAATTTTTTTCATATTCATCCTTCCTATAACTCGCTAAACTTAGCTTTGAGGCTCTCTTTGAAAAGAGGCATTTCTGAAAGAAGAGTGTTTTTAAGTTTCTCTTTCTCTGTGCTTAGCGTTTCAACAAATTTCGTATACTCTTTGTCTAATTCACTCTGCTTACTTTCTACTTTCTGCGCTGCGGCTGCTTTTTCGGCATCGATCGCATTTTGTCTAATTGTTGCAGCTTCATTCTTAGCGATGCTAATATTTTCTTCTGCTTTAGCATTGAGTTCATCCGTATTGCCGCTGAGTCCTTTTGCCGCTTTTAAATCTTTTGCAATGGAGGCATCTCTGTCATCCATAAATTTCAACAAAGGTTGAAACAGCATATTATTTAAAAGAACCAAAAGAGTCAGGAACAATACAAGAACGAACAACATCAATGGTAAATGTATGTCAAGCATTAAAACTCCTCATGTAATTTCGCGTTATTTTAGCATTATTGATATGTGATGTTGGTTAAAAATCAGTCTTTTTGAAGGAATGTTAAAAAGTTTTGGATATCTTTTTCATCAGTAAAACTTATCTCAATACTTTTTGCTTTGATTTTATGCGGGAAAGGAAGTACTTTTTCAAAAGTCTCACTGTAAGACTTCATAAAAGAGGTATTGCTCTTTTTGATGTTGGGAGTCACGGAGTTCTTGTACTGTTTCACCATATTTTCAGCTTCACGTACAGAGAGTTTCTGTCCTATGATGGAATCTATGATGATCTTCTGCTTTTTCTCGTCAAGACCGACCAGCACTTTGGCATGTCCCTGAGATATTTTACTCTCAGAGAGTTTCTCTTTGGCATAGGCACTTAAAGCAAGAAGACGCATAGTATTGGTGATCTGAGAACGGCTCTTATGTACGATAGAGGAGAGGTCTTCATGGGTGATCTTATGGACTTCTATGAGTTCGGCATAAGAGTTTGCAAGCTCAATGGCATTCAGGTTTTCTCTTTGAATATTCTCGATCAGTGCCAGTTCACGCAGACGGAATTCATCCATCTGAGCATCTGCAATAATGGCCTTGATCGTAGGAATATTTGCCAGCTTATGGGCTCTGAGACGACGTTCACCGGCAATAAGAAGGTATCCGTCACCCTTTTCAACAACCACAATAGGCTGAAGCAAACCATGCTTTTTAACGGAGAGACTTAACTCTTTAAGCGCCTCTTTGTCAAAATGTTTACGCGGCTGAAAAGGATTGGGAGAGATACTCTCGACATCCAGCTCTTCCACACGTGCGCCACTCTCTTCAAGGTCAAAATTGTCAATATCACTCAAATCTTTTTTATACGCTTCTTCTACCTCTGAAAGTATATCTCCCAGTCCTCTGCCCAGTGCCATTGCCTATCCCCTCGCTATGACTGTCGCCAAGTCTCTATAGGCAACAGACCCTTTGGATTTCGTAGCATATGAGATTACCGGTTTACCAAAACTCGGACTCTCGGCAACTTTGACATTACGCGGAACCACAATACACTCTTTCCCTTTTTTAATGTGAAAAAGCTTGTCTTTAAAGTGATGTGTCAGGTCTGCCAAAACCTGTTTTGAAAGGTTGTTCTGCCCGGAATACATGGTTGGGAGAAAACCTCTTATCTTTAACTTGGGATTGATCGTCTTCTTTAAAAGACTGACCGTATTCAAAAGTTGCGCCAAACCTTCAAGGGCAAAGAATTCACACTGTATGGGAATGATCACAGAATCAGAAGAGCTCAATGCATTGATGGTAATCGGTCCCAGCGCCGGAGGAGAATCAATAATAATAAAATCATATTTTTTAGAGACTTCTTTCAGTCTCTCTTTCAATACAAGTTCTCTGTTTTTCTTCTTTGGGTTATAAAACTCTTTTTCTATACCGACAAGACCAATATTCGAGGGTACGAGATCCAGTTTTTTAATGTCTGTTTTCAAAACCACTTCAGAGATCTTTTTACTGCCGATAAGCACATGATAAATGTTGAATTCATAATCTGATCTGTTGAAGCCAAGGCTTGTTGTGGCATTGGACTGAGGGTCAATGTCCAATAACAATACTTTCTTGCCTCTTTCTGCCAATGAAGCAGCCAGATTCACAGCTGTTGTTGTTTTTCCTACGCCACCCTTTTGGTTGGCAATACTGATCACTTCGCTCATCTTAAACTATACACTCTTCTACCCCCAAGAATCAACGAGCCGTCTTCACACAATTGTGCCTCTTCAAGACTCGTTCTTATGCCCCTATTCGGACTGTTTTTATCGCTTTCTATATGTACTGAAAATCGTCTGCTTAATTCGAATTCTACCTCAAATTCACTAAAAATCTGCTTCCATTTCGGAAATTCAAGAAGTGACTCAAGATACTTGTCAAGAAGATCTTCAGGGCTGATATCGGAGGCAAGGGCACTGTAGCCGTTTTGAGATTTTTTCAAATTTATCCCCATACCGAAAACCACTGCATTGCCTACTTTTTTAGTGATGGTTCCCCCTATTTTTGATTCTTTCACGTAAAAATCATTGGGCCATTTCAACCAGATCTCTTCACCCAGCGACTGTAGCGTTTTTTTCATGATAAAAGAGAAATAAACAGATGACGAGGCAAGAGAGAGATCGGAAGGCAGATTTTCAATATCCAAAGCAATGGAGACAAAAAAGTTCTCTTTTTCTCCGGTCCATGTATTGTCACGGCTGCCAATGCCGTTTGGCTGCTCTTTTGCCAAGACGGCAATCGGAGCCTTTAGCTCTTTTTTAAATATTTTCTCTACTAAAAAAGTCTGTGTAGAGGGAAGAGAATCAAAATATAAGATCTCCAACTCTCTTCCCCCTCCCGACACAATAGGCTTTTGCTGTCATTGATTTTTTGGATGCTGGCTGTAAGCTACCTATCTTTAGACTGCCTTTTTCGCATCCCAACACCACAGCATCCTCTTCAAATGCCAATATTTCATACATTTTATGAGGTGTGTCACCTTCTATCAATGTGACATCATCGAACTTGGTCCCGTTCGAAGTATAAATACCCGGCCATCCTTCAAATGCCCTGTATTTATTATAGATCTCAACAGCCTCTCTGAAATCCACTTCACCGTCACTCTTTTTGATCTTCTTACAGAGTGTGGCTTCTGCTTCATCCTGTCTAACAGGGCTAATGGTATCAAAGTTGCGAATGGTCGAAAGTGTTAATGTACAGGCATCCTCAGTCAACTGCTGCATCAAAGCATGCAGTCTCATCTCCTGAGGGATGATAAATTCAATTTTTTCCAAAATATCACCCGTATCCAGGCCCTCTTCCATCAACATGGATGTCACGCCGGTTTTTTCATCACCATTCAGCAAAGACTGCTGCACAGGAGAAGCACCGCGATATTGGGGAAGGAGTGAGGCATGCAGATTGATACAGGGGGCAATATCCAAAATACTTTTAGGCAATATCTGTCCAAAAGCAGCCACAATGATAAAATCAGGATTCTGCGCTTTGATCGCTTCCATCATGCCCTCTTCACTTAAACGGTTGGGTTGAAGTACTTCTATATGATGTTCTACTGCTAACACTTTGACAGGAGGGGGTGTTAAGACTTTTTTACGCCCTACCGGTCTGTCTGGTTGGGTAAAGACAAGTGTCACATCCATGTCATCCGCTTCAATCAGTGTAGCCAGGATCTCTTTTGCATAGTGGGGTGTACCCATGTAAACTATTTTTGTCATCTCTTTCCTTTAGGCTTTAAAAAGTGTGCCACCCAAATGTTTATTCTCAATCAAAAAGGCTCTAACATCTGAAAGGTCAAAACCAGATGCCAAGTACATCTCTCTTCCCTGTTTCATAAGGAAATCGGCTGATTGCAGTTTGGTAACGATGCCGCCTGTGGCAAATTCATTATTTGGAGAATGTTCTGCGCTTAATTCTTCTTCTGAAATTTCAGAGACAACGGCTCTGCGTTTAGCATCGTCATAACGGTTCGGGTCTTTGTCATACAAAGCATCGATGTCTGAGAGTAT
Source organism: Sulfurovum sp. (assembly GCA_027071315.1). Classification (GTDB taxonomy): domain Bacteria; phylum Campylobacterota; class Campylobacteria; order Campylobacterales; family Sulfurovaceae; genus Sulfurovum. The sequence continues at coordinate 8,306 of JALSUP010000034.1, read as the reverse complement.
GACCAGAAGTGAGGCATCAAAATAGTGTGCCACATGGGCGGAGAGCCTGTCATTATCTCCAAAAACAAGTTCTTCAATACTGACAGTGTCATTTTCATTGATAATAGGCACAACCCTATTTTCCAAAAGGGTGTCAATGGCTACTTTTGCATGCTTCACATGTTTTCTTGAATCAAAAACATCTGCAGAAAAAAGTACCTGAGAACATAAAATATCGAACTGGGCAAACTTCTCTTGATACATTTTGAGTAAGAGTGGTTGTCCTATGGCTGCCAAGGCCTGTCTATTGGCGACAGAGTTTCTGTCAAGTGGCAATTTGGTATAGCCTGCTGCGACAGCACCGGAACTCACCAAAATCACTTCATAATCTGCACCTTTTAGGGCAACAATCAGTTCTACCAATGCGAGCATACGCACTTTGGCTACAGAACCATTTTCCGTTAACACATGGGAACCTACTTTAATGACAATACGCACTAGACTTCCTCGTTCTCTTCTTCTTTGACATCTTTAATGAATTCACCCAGGGCATAACGAAGAGTTTCTGTATTGAGGTGTGCGACTGAGGAGATAGGAAGCACAAACATTGGTTGCTCTTCCGGCATCTTTTCACCAAAATCTTTCTGGTAACCATAAGAGATAAATTTACTGTCTGCTTTGTATTTGGACAAAGTCTTGTTTGCTTCTAATCCAATGTCAGATAAAAATGTTTCTGTCAAAGTGTTCACCTCTTCAGGAGAGAGTGAATCGATCTTTGTAATGGCAACAGCATGTTTTCTGGTTGCCAATGTTTCAGAGTAACGCTGTAGTTCAACCAATAACGTTTCATACTGATACTTCATCTCTCTGTAGTTCGCTGCATCGATCAAAAGCAGTAGTGTTTTGGTACGTTCAATATGCTTTAGAAACTCCAGTCCCAAACCTCGCCCGTCACTTGCACCTTCAATAATACCCGGAATATCCGCCATCATAAAAGAGTCATATTCACCAATGAGTACCACACCCAGTTTTGGGGTCAAGGTTGTAAACTCATAGTTCGCCACCTGTGGTCTGGCATTGGAAAGCGTTGAAATAAGTGTAGACTTCCCTACATTCGGATACCCGACAAGTCCTACATCTGCGATGAGTTTCATCTCCAGTTGAATCTGCTTGGTGATCCCAGGAAGTCCCGGTTGTGCATAGGTAGGTCTCTGGTTGGAAGAGGACTTGAAGTGCATGTTTCCAAGTCCGCCTTTACCACCTTCAAGAAAAAGAACTTCTTCTCCCTCAGTTACGAGGTCAAGCAACTCTTCACCTGTTTCCATATCGATAACCTGTGTGCCTGGGGGTACGGTAATAATGGTATCTTGACCTTTACGCCCATAACATTTACGACCTTCACCGGGACGACCGTTCTCTGCTTTGATCGCTCTGCGACCTCTGAGTGCCGAGAGCGTATCGGTATTGTTATCTACCTTAAAATAAATGGAGCCACCACGACCACCATCTCCACCGTCGGGACCTCCGTTAGCAACAAATTTTTCTGTCCAGAAAGAGATGGCACCGGCGCCACCTTTTCCGGAGCTAATGGTAAGTTCTACACTATCTACAAACATACGTAACCTTTAAAACGATAAATGCCATCTACTTATGGCTCTGATTGAAAGAATTATATCTAAATTAGGGAAATTATTGATATAATTTATCTTTAACTACCACGAGGATAGCAACTATGTTCAGAATAAACAATAAAATACTATTAACTCTCTCGTCGCTTTTACTCTTGACTGCTTGCGGAAGCAGCAGTAAAAGTACACCGCAACCCTACCAACCACTAAACCTTTCACATAAATCAGAAAGCTTTAAACAGGGTGCGCATGACGGCTGTCTTACCGCAACAGAGAAATACAAAAAAAACCATGAGGCATTTAACAATGACTTTGACTATAATGAAGGCTGGTGGGCAGGTAGACGGAACTGTGAAGGCCGTGAATATGCTGAATATTAAACCTAATGTTTAGTCAACATTAAAATGAATAGTTGGAAATCTTAGAGAGAATAAACAATTCGGGAAGACCCCGAACTATCTTGTATTATGCAGGTACTACTGAAACTTTTTTCTGAGAAGCTGTTCTGTTCTCAAATTTCACTACACCTTCAACAAGTGCAAATATAGTATGGTCTTTACCCATTCCTACACCGTTACCCGGATGAACTTTAGTTCCTCTTTGTCTGATGATGATGTTACCAGGGATAACTGCCTCACCACCAAATTTCTTAACGCCTAAACGACGTCCAGCTGAATCACGGTTATTCTGAGTGGACCCTTGTCCTTTCTTGTGTGCCATATCAAACGCTCCTTATGCTATTTTAGTAATTCTAACTCTGGTAAAGTCTCTTCTGAAACCTCTTTTAAGCTTTGAATCTTTTCTTCTTCTTTTCTTGTAGATGATAACTTTCTTATCTCTACCTTCATTGATCACTTCACCTTTAACAACTGCACCCTCTACGAAAGGCATACCTATTGTTAATTCTCCATTGTCCAACGCTAGAACTTCTTTGAACTCTACCGCTGCTTTTGGCTCAAGATTCATGTTGTCAAAACAGATGATATCACCCTCTTGCACTTTGAATTGTTGACCACTTGCTTTAATGATTGCGTACATTGCAAACCCTTTACTATCTATGTATTTTTAAAAAAGTTCGTGATTATACCCAAAGTAGTTTTAATTGTAATTTAAAGAAACTACTTTATGGCTAAACTCTACAATGTTTACAAGAGTATTTCACATTATCCGAAATCAGCATGATGATGTGCAATGGCAATACACTCTATTTCAACCAAGGCATTCTTGGGGAGTGTTTTGACTGCAACGGTACTTCTTGCAGGTTTATGGTCAGCAAAATAGTGCTCATAAATGGCATTCACTTTTTCAAAATCTTCCATATCTGCCAGGAAGATTGTTGTTTTGACCACGTCATTAAATGTTGCCTCTGCTTCTCTAAGGACGTAATAAAGGTTCTTTAAAACCTGCTTTGTCTGCTCTTCCACACCCCTGGTCTCCATGGTACCGTCAGGCATTAATGCAATTTGACCTGAAGTATAGATCATGCCGTGTGCAACGACTGCCTGAGAATAGGGTCCTATAGCCTTTGGTGCTTCTTCTGTTGAAATTGTCTTAATCATCTCTTTCCTTCTCTCTGTTATTGTTTATTTTTAGTTTTAGTTTGGCTTGGATATCTTTCATAAAAGATATAAGAGGTTGAATAGTCAGAAAATTCAAAATAGACTTTTTTCTCACCATCATCTACGACACCGTCTAAATCAATATCATCAATACCATATCCGTAGCGATAGGGTCTCATTTTTCCGTCATTTGATCCAAAAGCCGTGGAGAGCTTGTCGATCTTAATGAATTTATGTACCAGTTTATTACCTGCATACACATCTAACACACCATTCGTTCCTGTCCAGTTTTGAAGTGAACGGCTCAATGAATTCTGTGTCTCCTGTGTACATCCGGAAAAAAAGAGTACTGAGATCGAAAATAGCAATATTTTTAATTTCATTGATCATCTCCTAATTTTTGTTTATTCTAACACTATTATGCTTTTGGCATTCCAAACTTTTGGCTAATTAATTCACCCTCTTCATTAAAATAGAGATAATAGAGTTTGTCTTTGGTGACAGTCAGTCCTGTCAGGTAACGTAAAGCAAGATTTGCCTGCAGAGAACCGATGTGCATCACGATCGGTGCAGCGATCCCTCCGGGCTTATGGTCAGAGATATTGAAGACCTGGAAATTCGCTTCTTCAAAAAAACAGACCTGCCCGTTGAACTCTTCTACAGAAGCATAGATCCAGGGTGTTTTAGTGGCTTTGGCATACTTGTCTATCTCTCCGCGCACAGGCAGATTGTCAGTCGCATCCAAAATAAGATCATAGCTGTTACCCATCTCTTTAAAGTCATCAAAAGGCATATCGAAGGCTGTCATACACACAAATGGATTTTTTGCTTCTATCAAACTGCAAACTGCTTTGGCTTTGTTCTTTCCTTCATCCTCAAGGGTAAAAGCAATTTGTCTGTGTATGTTATGATAAGAGACTGTGTCAAAATCTACCATATGGATCTCGCCAATACCGGATGTACCCAGAGCCATGGCTAAAGTACAGCCAAGACCACCCGAACCGATGATGGCTATTTTCTTCTTCTGCAGTGATTTTTGTGTTGCTTCGCCCCAAAGCTCTATCTGCCGCTTAAAGTATGCTTCCTGTGTCATAGCACACCATGTTCTTTCAAAGCTTTTTCAAACTGCCATGCTTTACGGTGATCTGTCACCTCTTTTTTATCGATGACTTCTACCAGCATGGACTCTTTGTCTTCCAGCATCATTTCCACTTCACCTTCAGGAGAGACCAGCATGGTATCGCCGTAAAACTTCCATTTGACGTCTGCATCACTGTATTCACCCAGGCGGTTGGCACGCAAGACAAAACAGCCGTGCAGAAATGCCTTGGTCTTAATGATCTCTCTCCAGCGATTGTGGGAACCGAAAGTAGAAGCCGTAGGAAGCAGCACAAGGTCTACGCCTTTCTGTGTGACTTTCTGCCAGAACGGGTCAAAGTGCATTTCATAGCCAGCCATCACCATGATCTTGAAACCTTTGAGTTTAAAGACCATCGGATCCTTCAAAGGTTTCACTTCATTCACAAAAAATGCTTTTTCATCCCAGTGTTCATAAGGAAGGAGTATCTGCTGCTCGTAATAGCGTGTGGTCTTGGGTGTGATCTTGACAATCGTTTTGTAGTAACCCTCTTTTTTTGCCAGGACAATAGGAGCAATAAAGACAATATCATATTTGACAGCGAGTGCTTTAAGCAGTTCAAGGTGTTTTTTTGTTTGTGCTTTCACCATGCCTTTGGACATGCCTGCAAGCTCTTTGAAAAAATGGTTCAGCACATACTCACCCAGTAACATGACCTGGGCATTACGTTCTGTTGCTTTTTTGAGGTAGAACTCCAGCCTTGTGGCATTCATACCGAGTGTGGGGAGCTGAAGTGCGGCAACAACCAGCTTCTTACCCATTGCTCTGCCTTTCACTGTTCTGGTTGGCTTGTTCAATGACAGTGATCTTTGTTTGCGCCTCTTCAATGAGTTTTTGCGCCTCTTTTATATTTTTAAGACCCTCTTCATACAACTTGACAGAGGCTTCAAGTGTGATTTCAGGATTCATCAGTTTTTCAAGCAGGGTTTTGGAGTATTCCAATTTCTCTTCAAATGTTTCATTTTTCATGACAATCCTAAATTTCTAATTTTATAATACGTCTCTTATGGTAGCTTCAAATTTATCAAGTTCTACTAAAAATGCATCATGTCCGTAATTACTCTCTACTTCCAGATAACTGTGTTTCTGTCCGTTACGTTCCATCATCTTTGCAATATGTTCCATTTCCGAAGGGAAAAAAAGATAATCAGAAGAGAATGAGATGAGATGCACATTGGCTTTAATACGGGAAATGGCATCGTGAAGCGAGTCATAGCCACGGCTCAAATTAAAGGTATTGATGGCTTTGACAATATAAAGGTAAGAGAGCGGGTCAAAGATACGTGAAAAGTTATTGGTATTGTACTCCATATAACGCTCTACTTCATAGCGCCCGAAAAGTTCAAAGAGACCATCATTGTTCACATAGTTACGGCCAAACTTTTCATCCATAGAGTCTGGTGCAAGGTAGGAGATATGCCCCGCAATACGCCCAATGGCCAAACCGTCCAGTCCCTCTTCGTCAAAATCACCCTTTTCATAGTTTCCGTGTTTGAAACGAGGGTCACGACGTATGGCTTCTACGGCTACTTTATTGAAGGCAATGGTCCAGGGACGTGTTGCATAAGTTGCTGCAAGTGAGATGACATCGTCTGCCAGATTGGGGTAGTCCACAGCGAACTGAAGTGCCTGCATCCCGCCCATGGAACCGCCGACAATTGCTTTAAGATGGTAGATACCAAGAGAAGAGAGGAGTGACATCTGTGCCCTGGTCATATCTTTAATGGTCACAACAGGAAATTTCAGTCGGTAAGGGTCTTCACTCGGGTAGTTAGCCGACATCGGCCCCGTCGAACCAAAACAGGAGCCGACCACATTGGTACAGATGACAAAGTACTTGGAAGTATCAATGGTTTTACCGTCACCGATGAGTCCATCCCACCATCCTGCTTTTCTGTCACCTTCATAGGTACCTGCCGCATGGTGGGAACCTGAGAGTGCATGACAAACCAAAATGGCATTACTCTTCTCTTCATTGAGTTCACCGTAAGTCTCATAGGCTATCTCGTAAGGCTCTAAGATACGCCCACTTTCAAGATAGAGAGGAGAAGAGAAATGTGCTACTTTGGTTTCGATTTTCATGGGTTGCTTTTATGATTAAGATAAATTTGTGATATTTTATCGTATTTGTGCTTTTATCCCGTAGGGTGCGTAGACACGCACCACATCATAAAATTTGCATAAAATAAAAAATAATGCCGAAAGGCCAAACAAACAAGGTGCGTGTCTACGCACCCTACGCGTTATCCAAGGCTTTTGTAAGGTCATCGATCAGATCCTGCGTATCTTCAAGACCTACCGACAATCTCACCAATCCGCCCGGTACTCCTGCATCGATCAACTCCTGTGCAGACAACTGCTGGTGTGTCGTACTTGCAGGATGCGTGATGATGGACTTGGAGTCACCGATATTCACGACCACAGCAAAAATATCTGTACCATCAGCGATCTTCTGTGCCGTCTCTTTATTTGCCACTTCAAAAGAGAGAAGACCGGAGAAACCACCTTTCATGTATTTACTTGCATTGGCATGATTGGCATCCGATTTTAAACCCGGGTAATTCACTTTACTGACTTTTGGATGGGCTTCAAGAAACTCGGCAATCGCCATAGCAGAAGTCGAGTGTTGCTTCATACGAAGGGGAAGGGTTTCAAGCCCCTGAATATTGAGCCAGGAGTTAAACGGTGCCGGGGTTGCTCCCAAATCACGCATAAGTGCCAGTCTGACTCTTAGAGTAAAGAGCGGCAAAGGCAAGTCTGAGTAGACCAGGCCATGGTAAGATTCATCCGGTTCATTAAAGTGACTGTAGCGGTCATTGTCTTTTATCAGATCTACAAGACCATGACGTTCCACTACAATACCACCCAGAGCAAGCCCCTGCCCTGTGGTATATTTACTTGTAGAGTGCACCACAACATCCACACCAGACTCAAAAGGTTTACATAAGATCGGTGTGGCAACGGTATTGTCGACACAAGTCATAATGTCGTGTTTTTGGGCGATGGAGACAATGGCACTCAGGTCAGCCACATCGATGCTCGGGTTCGTAATACTTTCAAAGAGAATGATCTTTGTCTTTTCATCGATCAACGCTTCTATTTCAGAAGGGTTAGCCACATTAAAGTAGCGTGTCTCAATACCGAAACGTTTAATCGTATGTCCGGTCAAGGTTGTTGTACCGCCATACACCTGCTTCGCAACAATAATGTTATCTCCGGCTTCTGCCACATTGGCAATGGCATAAAAGATCGCTGCCATACCCGAAGCTGTTGCAATGGCTGCAACACCACCTTCCAACGCTGCAAAACGTTTTTCAAAGACATCTGATGTGGGGTTCATCAAGCGTGTATAAATGTTTCCAAGCTCTTTAAGAGCAAAAAGATTGGCAGCATGTTCACTGTCTCTAAATTCATACGCTGTTGTCTGGTAGATAGGCACAGCCATCGTCCCCATAGCGTCTTTGTCATAACCTGCATGTATTGCCAGTGTCTGTTCGTGCATTACTGCTCCTTTGTATAAAGGGGACCTCTAATAATAGGTAATACCCACAACATCACTAGCTTTTGTCTAGGTTAGGCACTCTTTTGAAGTCCTAGCCGTAGCTAAGTCGAAAAAGAGTAACAACGCATAGGCGAAAGCTAGTGATGCCCGAAGGGTGGGTTTTGCAAACGCAATCTTGCACAAGATACTTACTTCGTCTTAGCTACAGCTAGGACTTGAAAGTCTCTTGCACAATCTTACATTTGTAAAGCCCATTGTGGGAATTACCTATTATTAGAAGTCCCCTAAAGTATTATGTCAATTATAGCTTGTGAGTGCTTGGAGTTTAATATCTGTTTTGAAGTTTGATCTGTAACGGCTACTGCACAGGAGAAGTGCAATAACCTTAGCTTTTACAAGCTATTATCGGAGGAAATAGGCTCTGGCTTTTGCCTCATCGTAGTAGAGTCTGCTTTCATCACCGTTAATGCGGACAAGCAGATAGTCTTCTCTGATCTGTT
>JALSUP010000033.1 GCA_027071315.1 Sulfurovum sp. | reverse complement strand
TGAACTTGTCTGTTGCTTTAATATAGGATGTTTTGTACCTTGGGTTTTTATGATAAAAAGGTATCTCTGTCACACGCTTATTGCCTGCTTTGTCAATGGCAATGATCTTTGCGGAAAAGGTATCTATTTTAAAAGGCCAGGCGAGCAGAGATGCATAGTAACCCTCTTTTTTGTAAGGCTGCGGTTTAAATTTATTTCCGTCTGCTTCAATATAGAGTTTATCCATATTCTCATCATCTGCCTGGAAAACGACCAGGGCCGATCCTCCCTGATTGATCATACGAGAATTGGCGACGATGTTGACATTCGGACGCTTGTAATCGATATAGAGTTCAATTTTCTTGGTGGCCGTATTCCCTGCCATCATATTCCAGAAACTCTTATCGCTGACGGTCACGGTAAGGGTCAAATGTTTTGCTTTGGCATCCAGCTCTTTGGTTTTCGGGTATTTGACATGCAGTGTTTCTTTGCTACTCTGCTTCTCAAAAGGTGCCTGATCGATGATGATCTGATTCTTACCGTCACTGAGCGTAATTTGATAGTCTTTCAGCGCCACATTGTCTGTAATATTGATATCCAGAGGGTCTGTACGATTCCAGAAAAGTTCGTCTGGCGCTTCGATTTGTGGTTTTTCCCTCTCGAATTCCGGTGCCGTATAGACGAACCATGCACCCGCAGCAATACCACCTACCAGTAAAGTACCAATAATTTTCCCTGCAATAGAGCCACTTTTTTTCTGTTTATTTTTTGCCATGTATCAATCCTGATTTTTCTATTCTTTTTAAAATTATATCGAGTATTTCATGCAAATTGCTTTGACTCACTGTAAATCCTGCCGCCACTTTATGCCCACCGCCGCCAAAATGGGCTGCAAGCGCTGAGACATTGACACTTTTACTGCGAAGTGACACACGTATGATATCTTTCTGCTCCAGTGCAAAAATACCAATTTCCACCGTTGCCAATGACTTCGCATAATCAACAATGCCATCCATATCCGGCATTGTCGCACCTGTGGCTTCCAGATCATCGTTGGTCACAAAAAGTGTTGCCACCTGCGCATCCTGATGCAAAGTCAGCGTTCCCAGTGCTCTGTGCAAAATACGTAAAGAAGCAAGCGATCTCCGCTGTGTCAAATGATAGGCGGTCTCTACAGGGTCCGCACCGAGCGCGACCAGGGTACCTGCTGTTTCAAAAACCGCTTTGTCCACAGAAGAGGTGGTAAAGTATTGGGTATCGGAAAGCAGTGCCGTATAAAAACAGCTTGCAGCACTTTTGTCTATGGGAAATATCTCTTTAAAGAGTGCATAGGCGACCTGGGAAGCAGAAGCATATTCAGAAAGAACCACATTGAGACTTCCATACTCTGCATTGCCGGCATGGTGATCGATATTGAGTATGTCTCTGCCTTCAAGATCGAAACCCAGACGGTCAATACTTCCGCAGTCACAGGAGATGATCAGACTCTCTTCAAAATCCATCGTATGTTTTATTTTGCTGAAGTTGGGCAGGAAATCCAAATGCCGGGGAAGCATATCGGAAGCATTGACGATCTCAACCCTTTTCGTTCTGTCTTTTGTCAGGAGAGCATAAATACCCAGACCCGTACCGACTGTATCGGCATCCGGATTGATGTGGGTCAGAATGCTGATGTTGCGAGCCTCTGCCAGTTTCTCTCTGACTGCAGCTACCTGCAGCCGGCTGTCAGGCATTTAAGCCTCCACTTTCATAGAAAGATCGATCCAGTTCGCCTGATGGATAATGGCTCCCGAAGAGATGGCATCAACACCCGTTTGGGCAATGGCTTCAATGGTCTCCAGCGTCACATTCCCTGATGCTTCAAGTAAAATATGCGGGTAATTGTCATTTCTGTAGGCGACCACCTCTTTCATCTTTTCCAAAGACATATTGTCACACATGACAATGTCTGCACCTGCTTTCATTGCTCGTTTGACCATAGCAAGGTCTTCACACTCTATTTCTATTTTAGAGGTAAAAGGGATCTTTGTTTTCACCTCCTGCATAAACATATCCAGGTCATCAATGGTTTGCAGATGTGTGTCTTTCAGCATCAGACAGTCATCGAGACCCATACGGTGGTTAATACCGCCGCCGCAACGGACTGCGTACTTTTCAAACTCACGCAAAAGCGGTCTTGTTTTTCGTGTATCAAGCAGTTTAACCCCCGTGTGGGCGATAGCCTCAACATAAGCGGAAGTCAGACTTGCAACAGAAGAAGCATGCAGGGCAATATCTAAAATAGAACGTTCAAGTGAGAGTATCTTTTTGGAATCACCGCTGACAAAAAGAAGTTTCTTGCCTTTTTTGAAGGTTTCTCCGTCTTTGATCTCCCACATCAGTGAAAGGTCATACATCTTTGCCATCACATCGATGTATTCACGCCCGGCAAAGACACCGTCACTCTTGGCAATAATGTAGGCACGTATCTCTTTACTTTCAGAAATACGGGAGAAGAGGTCACCGCGACCGATGTCTTCGGCAATGAGGGTTTCAATAAATCTTTTTTTTAACATTCTGGCTCCGTATTGAATCTATAATATTGGATGATATTTATACCTGTAGGGGCAATCCCTTGTGGTTGCCCTGATACTATTTTTTCATCCATGATAAAGGTACCCACAAGGGGCACCCCTACGTGTTTATTTGATGGCTAGCATTCTTTCAAGTGCCAGATTGGCATACTTGACAGTATGGTCATCGATCTCGATCTCGTTGATCGGCTTGCCGTCTTCTATAGACTTTAACGTATTGTACAGGTCTTCAAGCGTCGTTTCGTTCATCGTTGGGCACTCCGGTTTGGTAGAAGAGAGCACATAAGTGTTTTTCTGTCTCATACGGTTCACAAGGTTATACTCTGTACCGATCGCCACTTTCTGTTCAGGGTCAAGGTCTGCCACATATTTAATAAGCTGTGACGTTGAACCTGAAAAATCTGCCGCTGCAACAATTTTAGGGTCACACTCTGGGTGTACGGCAATTTTAATATCCGGATATTTGTTTCTGTAAAACGCAATATCATCGACAGTAAAGAGCTGGTGGACAGAGCAGAAACCGTTAAAACAGATGACATCTGCCTCTTTGGGGTCACACTCTTCCTGCCCTTCTGCACCGATCACACAGGACTTCAGTCCCATCTGTATGGCAAAATTCTGACCAAGACATCTGTCCGGTACAAAAAGGATCTTCTTTCCTGTCTCCAAACCTTTTTCAATGATCTTAAAAGCATTGGAAGAGGTACAGACATAGCCGCCCATCTCCCCTACTTTAGCCTTGACCGTTGCATCTGAGTTAATGTAGGTAATAGGCAGAATGTCTTCTTTGGCAATGCCTCTTTCTACCATATAATTCACAGAGTCATCAAAATAGGAACCGTCGATCATACGTGCCATGGCACAACAGGCGATCTTGGGCATGAGTACACGTTTTTCCGGGGCGATCACTTTCACACTCTGTCCCATGAAACCTACACCGCAAAAGACGACCCAGGGGTTCTTGTCTGCTTTACATCTACGTGCCAACTCCAGAGAATCACCCGTGATGTCTGCCATTTCAAAGACTTCATCACGCTGATAATAGTGTGCCACTACTGTCACATCCAATGCTTTTTTCAGTCTCTCTATTTCAGCTTTAAAATCAATACTCATAGATATCCTTTCGATAATTCTAGCAATTTTAGCTAAATTCGGTTAAAATTGCATCATAGTTACCGCACCAATTAAACATCTTAATTTTTGATGCAGCAATTTCGTTCATTATCAAGACAGGTTTTTGAAGGACTCGCCTTAGCGAATTCGAAAAAATCTAACGCAGAGTATGGGCGAAAGTGCTGCACCCTTCGGGGAGAATGAGACAAGGCAATCTGCACGCACAAAAATACTTGAATTGACTACGGCCAGTCCTTCATATTTTTTTACGCACATCTTACCTTGTCTCATTCTCTCAAAAGTTAAGATGTTTAATTGGTTCGGTAACAAATAAAATCATGGAACAATTATGAACATAAACATTGCCCTTTACCTCGCAGCCTATCTGATAGCCGGTATTCCTTTCGGATACCTTTTAGCCAAAAAATTTGCCGGTGTCGACATTAAAAATGAAGGCTCAGGGAACATCGGGGCGACCAATGTCCTGCGTGTGGTCAAAGAGCAAGACCCTAAGCTTGCAAAAAAACTGGGGGCTGCCACACTCTTTTTAGACGCTATTAAAGGCATACTGGTCATTCTTGTTGCCAAAATGCTGGGTGCACCAGAATCTGTACAATGGACCATTGCAGTCCTTGCTGTTGTGGGACATTGCTTCTCTGCTTTTCTCTATTTTGAAGGAGGAAAAGGAGTGGCTACCGGTTTTGGTGTTTTATTGGTCATGATGCCGATCCCGGCACTCATCGCCATTGCCGTATGGCTGGGAGCAAGTAAAGGTTTGAAGATCTCTTCTCTCTCTTCTCTTATCGGTCTGGCTGCCTTCATCATAGCCTCTTATGTACTTTACCCTGAAGTACCCGGTATTGGATCACATGCCCCTATCTGGATTATTGCTTTTATTATCTTCTACAAACATATTCCCAATATTATGAGACTACTCAAGAAAGAAGAGGCAAAAGTCTAAATGAAGATCCACATTGAGGCATTGACTTTTGAAGTCATCATCGGTCTGCTTGACTTTGAGCGTGACCGGCCTCAACGCGTCATTGTTGATCTGAATGCCCAATATGACTATGCCGATGAAAACTTTATTGACTATGCCGATATGGTTTTTTTGATCCAGACAGAACTGCAGGAGAAAAAGTATAAACTGCTTGAAGAAGCACTTCTGGGCATCAAGACAAGACTTTACAGTACTTACCCGCAACTTCAAACCCTCTCTCTCAAGATCTCAAAACCGGATATTTTACCGGAATGTACTGTTGCACTCAGTCATTCCTGGGAATTTTGATTCTCTCCTGCCTGCCGACAACACAATAATTTAAAAAAACTTTCAGAAAACCCTCTTTTTATGCTATAATTAAAGAAATCTTAAAGAGAAAGGTTCGAAGATGAGAGTATTGATAATTGAAGATGAAGCCACCTTAAGCAAAACCCTGTTCGACAAGTTGATCGTTGAGGGATATCAGGCTGATATCGCAGAAAATCTGGGTGATGCCAAATATTATCTTGATATCCGTAATTATGACCTTGTTCTCTTAGGCTGGATGAAATCCGGAGGGAACGGCATTGATATCATTGCTGACATTAAAAAAAATGCGCATAAAACGTCCGTTATTGTACTCTCTGAACGAGAAGACAAGGAGAGTGAGATAGAAGCACTGCGTTCAGGTGCCGACGACTTTATTCGCAAGCCATTGGATTATGACATTCTCTTTGTGCGTATTGAAGCAAAACTGCGTTTCGGTGCTTCCAATATTATAGAAATTGAAGACCTTATTATTAATCCTGAAGAGGAAAAGATCATTTATAAGGGAGAAGAGATCGAGCTGAAAGGGAAGCCTTTTGAAGTACTCACGCACCTTGCGATGCATAAAGACCAGATCGTCTCCAAAGAACAGCTTCTTGATGCCATTTGGGAAGAGCCTGAGCTGGTCACACCGAATGTTATTGAAGTCGCGATCAACCAGATCCGTCAAAAAATGGACAAACCATTACAGATCACCACGATTGAAACAGTCAGAAGACGCGGATACAGATTCTGTTTCCCTAAAGAGATTTCATAAGCTTCAGTCGTAAAACTTCTCATCTTTAGCTAGGCTGGAAGCGTAAAATACTTCCAGATCCTCCTAAAAACTCTCATTAAAAATAATTTCACTCTGTTTTAACTAAAGCATAAGCTTTCTTCCGTTATAACTCGGTATAAATAAGAATTTAAGAGCAAAATGCTCACACAGAGGAAACTATGGCCCTATTAATAACTGATGAATGTATAGCCTGTGACGCTTGTAGAGAAGAGTGTCCAAATGAAGCAATTGAAGAGAATGATCCGATCTATATTATAGACTCGGACAGATGTACGGAGTGTGTCGGACATTTTGATGAGCCCCAGTGTATTGCGGTCTGTCCTGTTGACTGTATTATCTCCGATCCGGACAATGTTGAAAATATTGAAGAGCTCAAATTCAAATTTGACAAGCTTCAAGAGGAAGAGTAACTTTTCCCATGGCGAAACGAACCGCGATCATCGATATCGGTTCAAACTCAGCCAGACTTGTTATATTTGAAAAGACAAGTCACTACGGCTTTCATCTTATCTGCGAACAGAAATCAAAAGTGCGCATTGGTGAAGGTGCTTATGACAAAGGCGGGTCCCTTCAACCCGTTGCGATCAAACGTGCATTTTTAACCCTCCAATCCTTTTCCCATACCATTGAGAAGTATCAGGCACATAAAACCATTTGTGTGGCAACCTCTGCATTGAGAGATGCACCTAACGGTCCGACCTTTGTAGCATGGATACAAAAAGAGTTGGATCTCTCTATCAAAGTCATCGACGGGAACAGGGAGGCCACTTACGGTGCCATAGCCGCTAAGAATCTCCTTCCTTTGGAAGACGGCATTACCATAGATATCGGGGGAGGATCCTCCGATATCTCCCTCATACAACACGGTCATATTGTCGATACCTACTCCTTAGACCTGGGAACTGTCCGACTCAAAGAGCTCTTTTCAGACCAGGCGCTCTCACGTAAAGAGATTGTCAAATACTCACAAGCGTACATAGAGCGGGAACTCAGAAAGCTTCCTGTACATTTTAGACATCCTGTAGCCATAGGTATCGGAGGTACGGCGAGAAGCCTTGGCAAAAGTATTATGAAGCGTACAGCGCATCCCCTGGATAAACTGCATGCCTTTACTTATAATGTTGAAGAGCAGAAAGCATATTTTAAAATGATCCCTCTCTCCTCTGCCAAAGGTTTGAAAAAATTCACTTTGAAGAAAAACCGTTTCGATACCATTAGAGAGGGTGCACTCATCTTTGCTGAGATACTTCATACCATTGGAGCAAAAGAGGTCATTACTTCCGGTGTGGGAGTGAGAGAAGGTGTTTACCTTGAGCAGGCACTAAAAGAAGAAAACCTCACCTTTCCAAACGATATTAATCCAAGTATTGTCTCTATTTTAGATCGTTTTAAACCCTATGTTACGGTGGAGTCCAGAAAACAACACACACTTCACATAGCAGACTCTCTCTATGCCGCACTTCAAGTCGAGATAAAAGATGACTTCCGCTTTGAAAATGAACTTCTTTCAGCACTCAAACTCTCCAGTATCGGTAATACTCTCACCATCTATAAAGCACACCAGACTGCATTTTACATTGCGATGCAGGAGTTGAATTATGGCTTTACCCACAGAGAGATGTTGCTGATCTCCATGCTCCTGCGTATGCACGGAAAGTCACTTCTGCACAAACCCCTGTTTGAGAGCTTCAAACCGCTTCTTCCCCCCAAAGAGACCCTGCTCTGGCTCAGTTTTATTTACACACTGACAATTTTCATTGCAGAAGCTTCCAATGGGGCCAGTATCAGCTTTGAATACACAGAGCAGACCCTCACTATTACTTCCGATAAAACACTCTATCTTGCGCGTGAAAATATTAAAAGTCTGGAAAAACCTATTCCTTTTGCGATCATACTGAATGATGAAGAGAAGTTGCCGAAGAATAAAATGTTGGGGATTGTGTAGGGTGCATTTAAATGCACCTTTTATAGAGCCTTTCGGCACATATATTTTTGTATGAAAATTGTATATGTGGTGCATTGGAATGCACCCTACGCGATACTTAGAACTTTGAACCCATAGAGAATTCAAAGGTTGCTTTCTGATCGTAATCTTCTATGTCGATCGGGTAGGCAAAGACCAGGTTGATCGGACCGAAGGCTGACTGCCACTCGACCACCACACCTGTCGAAGATCTTGTCAGATTATCACCGGTGATCGAAACATTCGGATTGGAAAAATCTACAAATCCGGTACCTGCTGCATTACGTACAGGATCCGTTTTAATGACACCATAGTCATAAAAGAATGCCAAACGCATTTTTGCTGCTTCCGAAAGCGGGATACTTGCTTCAACTGTTGCTGAAGCACGTTCCGTACCACCAATACGGGAATCAAAGCCTGTTCCTGTATCTCTTACGGTAGGAGAAAGAGAGTAAGGATTGAATCCTCTGACCGAACCGATACCACCCATAAAGAGTCTTTCCGCGATCGGGATGTACTGGTCATCCTGGGAAATGATCTTCGTGTATCTTGCTTTGAATCTGAAGATCGCATCATAGTCTACCCAGTCATTGATACCGTAGTAGGCACCGAATCTTGCATTCACTTTGGTAAAGGTATCAAAAGAGGTATATCCTCTCTGAATATTCTCATCGGTAAGTTCTCCGTCCATCTGTGCAAATTCAGCATTCACCGCAGCGATAAAACCTTCTCTTGGCAAATAGAAATCATCTGTATTGTCAAATTTCAAAGAAGCAAAACCCGAAGCTTTTTGGTACTGGTCATTATAGAAGTTCGAGAGATTACTGACCGAGTCAAGGTAACTGTCACTGTAGACGGATTCATTGTCAAGATACCCTACTCCGATAGATCCGTAAAAGTGTCTCATGAATTCTCTACCGGCATTGAGTGATCCTCCCAGAGTATCGACGGTATAGCCATCCGTTGTATCGTAATTGTAATCATACTCTCTTTTATAGAAAGAGAGACCCAGACTGTACATACTGTCCCACACTCTCGGATTGACAAAAGAGAGGTTATAGTTCTTGGAGATCTTTGAGATCTCGAATCCGAGTGTGGAGTTCAGTCCTGTACCGAAAAGGTTTTTGTCAGAAATGGAAGCATTGACCATAAGTCCTTCATAGGAACCGTATCCACCACCGGCAGAAATGGTACCGGTACTGGTCTCTTTTACTTTGACAAGAAGGTTGATCTTGTCATCTGAAACCCTTTGCTGCTGAATATCGACTGCTTCAAAGAACCCTGTTCTACCTAAGGCACTCTTTGAGTCTTTCAGGTCAGTGGCATTAAACTTGTCTCCCGGAGCAAGGTAAATGTAGCGACGGATGACTCTGTCTTTCGTAGTGTCATTCCCTGAGATCAACACATCATTAATGGTGACCGGGGAACCTGCTTTTAACTGATACTGCACAGAGACTGTTTTCTTTTCCGGGTCTTTATGCATATTCGGAGATGCTTTGGCATAGGCATACCCCAGGTTACCTGCTGCCTCTTCAAGCATTTTCATATCTTTACGCATTTTAGAGATACTGAAGATACGTCCGCTTTTTAAAGAGAGCTCGTCTGTCAATTCGGCAGTGTCAAGGCCAGGTACACTTTGGGAGACGGAAACCTGTGAAACTCTATACTGTGGTCCCTCTTTGATCTGATAATCGATCTCTGCTGAGTAGGAACTGTAATCGACACGCATTAAAGGCTTGGAGACCTGTGCATCGAGGTACCCATGTTTCATGTATGTCTCTTTGACACGGTAAGCATCGTATTCAAGCTGGTCTACTTTGACTTCACCCGAATGAAAGTAGAAAGGAATGAATCCAAGAAGATCCTCTTCCTGGTTGACGATACCTGTTTCAAGTTCACTCTGGCTCAAGGCTTCCGCACCGATAAAGTTCAGTTTTTTGATCTTGATCTTTTCGCCTTTGTTCACTTCAAAGACAACTGATCTTGCATTCTGACCGATTTTTTTGACCGTCACTTCTACGACCGAATCGTAATTTCCCTTGGCTTCGAGTTTGCTATTCAGGGCTTTTTTTGCACGTTCCACTTTGGATTCATCGTAAAGGTCGCCTTTTTTGAGCCCGATACCTTCTAAAAGTTTCTTCGCATCGTCGCCCGAGCCGTAGCCTTTGATCTCTACATTGGCAATAGCAGGTTTTTCATCGAAGTGATAGATCAATGTACCGCCCTTTGTTTCAACCCAGACGTCTTTGAAATATCCCTGTTCAAAGAAATTTTTGATCGAATCATCAATAAGTTCAGCATCTATCTGGTCACCCACATGGACACCGGCTACCTCTTTGGCCATAGAAGGGGAAAGGTGTGCCAGACCTACGAACTGAATGTGTGTTACCTTCTGAGCAAGCAACAGTGAAGCCAGCATTATCCAGGAAAGCAGAATTTTCTTTATCATACGAGAACCTTGTTTTGTGTATATTTGGCTCTTATTTTATCTTTATTTCAATAAGAGGGTCATAAGTTAGAAAAAAATCTGTTATAATCACCCAAAAACGTGGATTGACTTAGTATGAAAAAAACACAAATAGGCATAATTGGTCTTGGACTTATGGGCGGTTCTTTCAGTCTTGCACTCAAAGAGAGCAGCGATGCCTACTATTTTGTAGGACTCGACCACAACCAGAACCACTGCAAAGAAGCCCTGGCACTGGGTCTGGTAGATGAAATTGTAGAGAGCATTGATGAGATCAGTCACTGCGACATCATTATTCTGACCATTCCTGTTGACGGTATCATTGCTGTTTCCAAGGCATTGAAGGGCTTAAAAAGTCACTGTACCGTGATCGATTTCGGTAGTACAAAAGAGAAGATATCGGCATCTATTCCTGAAGAAATAAGAGAAAATTTTGTCACGGCACACCCTATGACAGGAACAGAAAAGTTTGGTCCTTCCGCGGCATTGAGAGACCTTTATGAAGAGAAAGTCGTGGTACTCTGTGACCTTGAAAAAAGTGGAAAAGTACAGCAGGAAGTTGCCAAAAAACTCTTTTCAGACATTAAAATGAAACTTGTGTTCATGGGTGCGGCCGAACATGACCGGCATGCCGCCTTCATCTCCCATATGCCCCATGCGCTGAGTTACTCTTTGGCAAATGCCGTCATGAAACAGGAAGCTTCCACCAGTATTGTCGCCCTGGCCGGTGGTGGTTTTAAAGACATGAGCCGTATTGCCAAGTCTTCGCCGAAAATGTGGGAAGACATTTTCAGACAGAACAAAAGCAACCTTCTTGAAGCGGTCAATGTATTTCAGTCAGAGCTTAAAAAGTGTCAGAAAATGGTCGAAAATGAAGAGTGGGAGAACCTCAATGCCTGGATGAAAGAGGCCAATACCCTGCACGATATCTTATAGGTACGCTATAGTTGATAACGGAAGGTCACGATCACTTCCGCCTCTTTGTCAAGACTCTTTAAAATAGTCTCTTTTAATATTCTCTTCTCTTTTTTACTCAAAATACCCGATGAGATCACTTCCGTATGTATCTCATCCATTTTTTTCCCATGTACCAGTTTGACATGGGTCAGTTTCACCGTATGCTCTTTGAGATCAAAAGAGAGATTACTCAGGGTTTTCTGTGTTTTCAAGTCTTCCTCTATCTGGGTAAAGGCATTATAGAGTGGTATGGAGACCAAAGCAACGATCAGAGCCCAGGTGAGAATACCTTTTTTTGCCACGTGAAGCGGAGAGTACCCCAGCACCATAAAAGTAGTGCTTGCCGCAATGACAATACCTACCAGGTTGGTAATAAAGAGCAGGAAGGCCATCATAAACATATGCCAGTCACCCCACCCAAGCCCAATACCTGCAACTGCGATCGGTGGTACCAAAGCCACCGCGATCGCCACACCGGCAAGCGAGGAGAGGATCTTTTCGTTACTTTTCACATAGGCCGCTGCAACTCCTGAGACAATGGCAATATAGAGATCCAGTATCGTTGGAGACAAGCGTCCTGCCATCTCTGAAGTTAAAAGTTCAATAGGGGTAAACAGTGCAAGAATAGCTGCTGTGAGCAACACAGCCAGAACGCCCCAGAAAATACTCTTGGCACCATTGATTTCCAGGGAACTGTCCTGCCGTAAAACCCCCATACTCAAAGAGACAATGGGCTGCATCAAAGGGGCTAAAAGCATCGCACCAATGACCACAGAGGCAGAGTTGATGAACAAACCAAAGGTAGCGATCATGGTTGAAAGTATCAGAAGCACAATAAATACAGAATTGAGTTTTCCCTCTTCACGAAGATTGCTAAAAAGTGAAGTGTACTGCTCCTGACTGGCATGAGAGAAAAGTGGAATATTCTTACTCAAAAAATCAGCATTCTCTTTGTCGGAAGGCAGATGATCGATCTTGATGGTGTCTTTTTGACTCTGTGTCCCCTTCTGTTTTTCCCAAAACTTTTCACCCACGGAGAGAGAAAGTGTCTCCGGTATCACTTTAAGTGTGACAGGGAGTTTACTCCCCTCTGTCGAGTCAATACGCACAGAAAGGAACTGATCTGAATCGATCAGCATTTCCGAACTGCTGATATATCCAACCGAACGGGGCAGTGATTTGGGGGTGATGTAAGAAACCAAAGACTGGTAAAGATAGCCCATATATTGTATGATCGATGTAGGTGAAAGGATCACAAGCAGCAGTTTACCATCACTGGCACTCAGTTTATTGCGAAAAAGGTTTGCAGCAAAAGTATCATTATTGTATTCAATACCTACCATTCCTACTGCCGAGATATTCATCTCATTCTCTTTGGCATCTTTTATTTTAATTTTACTGTGCTTGAGATGTTTGACTTTTTTCAGTGTATGCCAGAAAAGCTTGATTCTGTCAAAAAAAGATTTACCCTTAAGTACTGTGTCAAAGTGGTCCAGAGGCGGGGCATCACCTATGAGCACTTCTTGAAGCACGATGGTGTCATTACAAAAAAGAAGATCCACTTTTTTTTCTGCAGGTGTGAGTGCAAGTGCTATGGCTTCCTCTGTTTTCGCAGGTATTTCAAGGGTACGCATGAGCTCTTTTTGTTTGGGTGTAGGAATGATCCCCAAACTGATCTCATGGCTGTAGGCAAGTTGCATGAGCTGCTTGATCTCTTTAACCCAGCCTGTCACCAGAAAATGGCTTACTGTCGCTATGTCAAGTGTGTGAAGCTGCTCAAAAGAGAGATAATGCAGATCTGAAGGCCAGATGTCAAGGGCTTTGTTTTTTTCAACAAAGGTTTTATCATCTTCAGAATAGATATA
This sequence comes from Sulfurovum sp., assembly GCA_027071315.1. GTDB lineage: Bacteria > Campylobacterota > Campylobacteria > Campylobacterales > Sulfurovaceae > Sulfurovum. The sequence goes on along the minus strand of JALSUP010000033.1, from coordinate 28,831 downwards.
AACGATCATATAGGTACACTTCCTTGTTTAGAGTAAGAAAGCATACCACAATTTAGGCTTAGAGTATTTGAATGCCTAGCGTGAACGTTCTAAATTTGCCACCATGGTATTTAATTCATTTTTGTCAATGACAACACTCTTGTCTCCATTTTTCCTGCGATAGAGTTTTCGCACCATGGCTTCAATTTCAGGAGATTCACTCATATGCGAGTAGAGGATCTTCAGTGCTTCTGCTTCGCTGTACTTTCCTCTGTGTCCACTCTTTTTACCTTTCGGTAAAGCACGCCAGAGCACCATTACGATCATTCCCGATACAAAAGCCAAAATGACCATCCACCACTCTGTACTGTTTTTTTCAACAGCATTTTTTGGCGTACCGTCATCAAGCATCGATTTTTCTGCCTGTTTTAAATTGGTCTGTACTTTACCACTTGGTGTATGACTCTTTGGAGCTAAGGTCTGGGCAACAGAAGCACCTCCCTCTACAGTGATATCATAAGAGGGGATCTCCAGATATTTGACTGTTTTACTCTCAAGATCATACACAGAGATCTTTCTTGCGGGTATCGTAAAATCATGGTCGGCGATAAAGGCAAAACTTTTGACATAGCTGCTGTGGATCTTCTCCCCCTGCAGGCCGGTGCTGATTTTGGCATCATCACTGTAAATGGTCACACCGTCTATTTCATAGGCAGGGAATTCAAAACCTTCAAGACTCCCCTCACCTGAAATTTCAATGTGAAGGTTGAGCGGCTTATTGGCTTTGACCTTTTGATTGTCAATACTCTGTTTCATCTGAAAGTGACCGATCAGATCGGTATCTTTAGGTTTCTTTTTAACCTCAACAGTCACCGTATTGGAAGCGATCGGGTACCAGGTCGAACCAAAGAATCTTCCGAACATATCACGTCTGTTTCGGTCTGCTACCGCTACTTTGGCAGTGGCCGGTCCTACCGTAAAATTACCTTCCTCTTTAGGCGTCAGTATGTATCTCAACTCTGTGACCTGATGATTGCCTTCATTGTAACTCTTTTCATCAGCGATCTCTTCTACAAAAAACCCGTTGAACTCCGGTTTGTTGTATTGGGGATTTTCTGACATTCTTACCCCGTGCTGCAGAGAAAAATAGACCGTTGCCAAAAAGGGTTCGCCTACCAGTACAGATTTTTTAGCGGCTCTGAGTTTAAGAGAAAACTTCTGATCACCCATGTCCGGTGCAGATGCTTTGACTACTTTAAGCGCTAAGGGCTTTGTCTGATAGGTTTTTCCATCTATCTCGACATTGAAAGAGGAAATCGTCATGTCTTTCTGCGGCGCAAAAGTCAAGACCAGCGTGGTAGCGTGCTCATTGGACATTTGACCGTTAATATAGGTATAGGAGTTGTTTTGACTCTGATGTCGCCCCAATACCGGTACACCGGAAATCTCTTCAATGTTAGGGAAAGAGACCCTGTCTCCCACAGCTTGGATTTTTAACTGTGCCATATTTCCCTGGACAATCTCTGTACTTGAAAGTGTGGCTTTCACACCGGCACCATAGACCATTGTCACTAGTATGAACAGTGTGAATAACGTTTTTATAATGCCTGTTTTAGCAAATTTTTTCATTTTCACTCCTTTGTGTTTTTTTAATGTGATTCATTGTAACTATTCCTAAATTATTGCTTATCATATTTTTCTACCAAGCGTTTCAATTGTTTTTTATCAATGACAATACCTGTATCGCCATTTTTCTTCGCATAGAGTTTCCGTACCATCTCTTCAACTTCCGGAGAGGCATTGACACAGGCATAGAGTATACCAAGTGCTTCAGACTCGTTCACTGTTCTGCCTTTTTTCTTCCATTGCAGAGAAAGAAGAGACTTCAACAGATACATCACAAGTATCCCTGCAAGAAAGGCCAGTACTATCAGCCACCAGGGAGCAGACCGCACTTGAGGCAAGCCTCTGTTGTCCTCTGTGTCAAGCATCGATCTTTTTGGGATCTCCAGGTTACTATGTACCTTCCCTGCACCCGGTATCCTTGCCTGAGGTTTAGGCGAAGCCAGAGCCTGTCTGTTTTCTACATGCACATCATAGGCGGGAATATCCAAATATTTGAGCGTTTGACTTTTCATATCGAACACGGAAATATGCCGTGCAGGTATGCTGAAATCTTTGTCTGAAATAAAAACAAAACGTTTGACATAACGACTGTCAAGCGCATTATTCTCTACCTTGGATTCGATCTCGGCATCATCACTGTAAACGGTCACACCGTCTATCTCATAGTCCGGAAATTCAAAATCCTCAAAAATACCATTGCCCGTTATTTTAACCGTCAGATTGACAGGCCTGTTGGCTTTGACACTCTTTTTATCGAGTGTATGCTCTATGCTGAATGTCCCTACAAGATCACTCTCTTGTGGTTTCTTTGCCACTTTTATCTCCACTCTGTTTGAAGCAATGGGGTGCCAGGTCGTACCAATAAATCTTCCGAACATATCACGCCTGTTTTTGTCTGCCAGACCAATTTTGGCTCTTGCCGGTCCTATTTTAAAAGTCCCTTCAGAGAGAGGGGTCAACAGGTATTTCATCTCCGTGATTTGACGGTTGCCTTTGGCATACTCTTTTTCATCACCGACCTCTTTTGAAAAAAAACCTTTAAAAGTGGGTTTGGTATATTGGGGGTTCTCGGTCACTCTTATGCCCACTTTTAAAGAAAACTTGACAGTGGCCAGGATCGGTTCTCCCACGATCACAGACTGTTTATCTGTTTCGAGATGTAAAAAGAATTTATTCCCGTCTTCAATCGTTTTGGCATTTGCCCCCATCACTTTGATCTTCACAGATTCACTTTTATATATTTTCCCATCGATATCAATATCATAAGAAGGGATGGTCATATCATGATACGGTGCAAAAGTCAAAATGAGTGTGGTACGCTCTTTCTTCAAGACACCATTGACATAGTGAAACATATTGGTGACCCTCTCCTCACTGTCCAGGACCTTAACCCCGTCTATTTCATCAATAGTAGGAAATACGACTTTATCACCTGTTGCTCTGATCTTTAGCCGTATAACATGCCCTGCAACGATCTCGGTATCGGAAACGAGTACTTTCACTTCATGGGCAAAGGAAAAGTGTTCCATTTCCGATTCGGAAGCAGCACTAAAGGTACACAGTATTAAAAGTATAAACAGTGATCTGTAAATACCGCTATTACCATGGGTTTGCATTGCCGCTCCGCTTTGATTTTTTCTTATCACCCATCTGGTACATCATTGTGGGTGTCCCTTTCTGCTTCATTTTTTTCAGGAGTCTCTTCATCTCCTGCTGTTTGAGTTTCTCTTTTTTACTCATTTTTTGAGCCTTTGGCTGACCGGAAGCTTTATCTCCCTTTTTGTCCTGGGGGTTCTTCTCGTTTTTGGAATCTCCCTTGTCTTTGTCACCCTCTTTTTTATCTTTCTCTTTTTTCTTGTCCTGTTCGCTCTTTTTGTCTTTTTTCTGACCCTCTTTATCTTTCTTTTTTTGATCTTTTTTATCTTTTTGGTCTTTTTTGTTCTTTCCTTTTTTATTTTCGTCTTTCTTTTTTTGATCATCTTTCTTCTTCTGATCGTCCTTCTTCTTTTGATCATCTTTTTTGTTTTGATCGTCTTTTTTCTTCTGCTGGTCATCTTTCTTTTTCTGATCACCTTTGTTCTGCTGATCTTTTTGATCTTTGTTCTTCTGATCTTGCTTCTTCTTTTGATCTTTCTTCTTCTGATCCTGCTTTTTTTTCTCTTCTTTCTTCTTTTTCATTTTTTTGGCAAGGTCAAGGTTGAAACGGGTCTCTTTGTCTTCCCGTATCTTCAAGGCTTCTTTGTAACTCTTTATGGCTTTATCCAGATCTTTCTTCTGAAAATAGGCATTTCCCACATTGTGAAGACGTGTGGCTTTGTCTACCCCTTTGGCTTTCTTATAGTATTTAATCGCTGCATCATAGTTTTTAGACTTATAATAGGCATTTCCCACATCATAGGCTTTCTCACCCGATTTCACTTCCAAACCGTTATAGAGTGCCGCACTTTTGGTGTATGCTTTTGCATTATAGGCATCTTCCGCCTCTTGTATGGTTTTAAAATCTGTCAATCCTGCATTAAGCATCGTAAATAAGGAATAGTGAATCGTCAAGAGTAAAATCAGTTTTTTCATTTTGTACCTCCCTTACCGTCAGCTATCTGTTCTTTGTTTCTTGATCTGGGCAGGGAACTCAGTCCGATCAGCAGTAAAAAGAGTCCTAATCCAAGCGGATAGTAAAAATACTCCACTCTCTGTTTTACCCGGATCTCACCCTTCTGCTGCTTTTTGTATTTTCCTTTAATGACAGCGGCAAGATCTTCAATATCTTCTTTTCCTGTACCCGCGACCACATAGGCTCCGTTGTTCTCTTTGGCAAGAAGACCAAGGGCATCGTTACGCTGTGTAATGGCAATGGTACCATCTTTCTTCATGAGAGGTTTTCCCTTCTCATCAAGCACAGGCGCCCCTTTGTCTGTACCGACCAGTACCACATAAAGGTCTATTTTATTGGCTTTGAGCACATCTGCAAAACCGGCAACGGCTTCTTCATCACCACCATCGGTAAACAGTACCATGATCTTCGGATCTTTCTTTTCAAGCAGCTTGTTCGCCAACTCCCCAAGTGCCACGTAGTCTGTGGAACCCATATTGATGTATGAGTCATCCACACCGTCGACCATCATTTTAAGCGTCTCTTTGTCTGAAGAGAAAGGTGCCAGTACGAAAGGACTGTAGGCAAATGCCACCACACCGATCTCATCACTTGGCATTTCATCAAAGAAGAGGTTCATCTTCTTTTTGGCTAAAGTCAAACGGTTCGGGTAGACATCCGTACTCCGCATAGAACCGGAAATATCAAGTGCCGTCAGCAGGGTCAGCCCCTGTACATGTACCACTTTGTCTTCCAACTCTTTCACCGGGCGTGCCAATGCAACGATCATTAAAAAAATCGCTGCGAACATCAGTACATTTCTCAACTTCAGAGGCATACTCTCGGAACTCGCAGACAAACGCGCCAGTACCTTCTCATCAAAAATACGGGAAAGACGCTCTTTGTTCGTTGAGATCAAAAATGCAAAGAGTACAAAAGGGACTAGCAGTATCCAAAAAAGATAGGGGTTTACAAATTCCATCTACACTCCTTTCGAATTTCTGTAATAGATAAACAGTAACAAACTGAAGATAGCAAGGAAAAGCGGATAAATATACAAATAGGTATGTGCCACGATTTTCTTGTCATCCAGTACGGTCACTTCCAGTTTATTGATCTCATCATAGATATTGCTCAACATCGCTGCTGATCTTGCTGCATAGGCTTGACCTTTTCCGGCTTTTGCCAACTCTCTGAGGTACTTACCGTCATAATCTCTCGCACCGCCAATACCGATGGTATAGAGCTTTATATCTCTTTTTTCGATCATATGCTTCACATCTGGCAGAGGTATCTTGGACACATTGTCCCGTCCGTCTGTCAAAAGAATGACTATTTTCGACTTTGCCTTACTCTTGCTCAGCAGGTTATAGGCCTGTACCAGAGCATCATTGATGGCAGTTCTTTTTCCTGCCATTCCGAGTTGCTGCATTTCCGTAATATTGCTCAAAAACTCTTTTTCAAAGGTCAAGGGTGAAGCAATAAAGGCGACATCTGCAAAAGTGACCATCGCAATACGGTCATTTTTTCGCTTCTTGATAAAGTCTCCGACCACCTCTTTCACCACATCAAATTTGTTCTTATAGGGATCTTTGGGGTCAAAACCCATCTGGCGCATAGAGTCTGAACTGTCGATCACCAGCACAATATCACGTCCCTCTTTTTTCGAATTGACATAATTTTTGGTCAGTATCGGTGAGGCCAGAGCAACGATCGCGGAAACGATCCCCACCCATTTCAGCCAGGTCAGGACAGACGACTTGCCGGTATCTTTCGAGATCAAAGTATTGACATGAGGGAAAAAGATAGCCCGACTTCGCTCTTTACACCACTTGCTGCATGCAATGAAAAGCAGTAACAGTAACAGTAATAACGGGTATTCAAAACTAAACTGACTCATCTGCCACCTGCACATAAAGGTTGAAACGGTTCAGGGTATCCTGATCGATCTCTTCTACCTTTTTTTTGTATTTAAATTTCTCCAACAGAGGTTCAAGCTGTGAAAACAACTCTTTTCTGCGCTCATCGGTCGCCAAAAGTCTTGCATAATGCGTTGCTTCATAGGCTGACTGCTTTGGGTCTTTCCAGTCGATCGCTTTGAGTTTTTCCAAATATCCCTTGGCAAGATTGATCTTGCGCTGTTTCCAGAATTTCTTTACCAGAAAATAGACCAGTACCAATGTAAGTAAAACAGCCAGTACGATCAACCCCCAGTAAAAATAAAAACTGTTGTCAGGAATTGCCAGCAGCGGCTTAATGTCTTTAAGCTGTGCTGTTAAATTTTGTTCCATCATAGTAGGCTCCTCATCTCATTCTCTTCATTAATTTCAAGGCAGGCTCTTCATGTGTATAGACTTTTGTAAAACGTATTCCCTGCTTCTTGAACTGTTTATAGAGTTTTTCATCATTGTCATGCAAGGCTTTTTTATAACTCTTCAAGGTGCCGGAATCGACATTGCCTTCAAAACTCTGCTTGGTCTCCATGTCTATCAGTCTGAGGTAGCCCAGTTCACTCGGATCCTCTTCAAACCTGTCTCTGACCATGACAGCAAAGACATCATGCTTTTTACTCAAAAGCTTCAAGTCAATATCACCGACAAAGTCTGAAATGATGAAAAGCAGGGCTTTCTTCTTCAAGCGCTTGTTCAGTGTGTCGACAAGTGCTTTGAAATCACCCTCTTTTCCCAGAGGCTCAAAATCGATGATCTCTTCTACTGCCTTATGCACAGAGAAGAGTTTTTTACTGGGTTTACTCAAAGAGTAGAGTTTATCTGCAAAAACCATATGGGAAAAGAGGTCTGCATTTTTGACGGCGGAAAAGCCCAGTGTTGCCACCACCTCTGCCATAATGTCCGACTTCTGTTTGACGGTTCCAAAATAGACAGAACCACCCAGAACAGTCACCACAACGACATTGAGTTCACGCTCTTCTTTATAGACTTTGACAAAAGGCTTACCGAGCTTTGCCGTCGTCTTCCAGTCTATCTTACGGACATCATCTCCATAGACATACTCACGAAGCTCTGCAAACTCAAAGCCTTCACCCTGAAAGAGTGAAGCATTGTTTCCGAGCATATCTCCATAGACTTGTTTTTTGGTTTTAAGGATAATTTTTTTTGCTGATTTTTTCAATGTTATCCTTTGTTTGTTTTTTTATTCATTCTTTATATAGTGGACAAATCCACCCTATTATTTATTCTATTAAATATTTTTTGGGTACCCACAAGGGGCACCCCTACAATTTTTCATCAATGACTCGTAGGGGCATCCCTTGTGGGTGCCCTCATATATTCTAAGGGATCGGCACTGCCGCTAAAATCTTTTCAATAATATAATCCTGTGTGATATCTTCAGCCTGTGCTTCATAAGACAGAATGATTCTATGACGCAAAATCTCTTTTGCAATATAGGCGATCTCAATAGGGGAAACGTAATCCTGCCCTTTCAAATAGGCAATTGCTCTGGATGCCTTGTACATATCGATACTCGCGCGGGGTGAAGCACCAAATTCAATGTAGGCTTCCAACTCTTCAAGCCCATAGGCTTTTGGTTCACGTGTGGCTGCGACCAGTTCGATGATATACTCTTCGATCTCTTCATCCATATGTACTGTCAAAGCTTCTTTACGGATGGTTTCAAGGTCATCGATGCTGGCTACCTGCTGAATCGTTTCAAAAGAGTTATTTGCTACACGTCTGGCAATTTCAAGCTCTTCCTCTTTGGTGTTGTAACCTACGACCACTTTCATCATGAAACGGTCAAGCTGTGCTTCCGGAAGCTCATAAGCTCCCTCCTGCTCAACCGGGTTCTGTGTCGCCATAACAAGGAAAGGAAGGTCTATTTTAAAGGTTTCATCACCAATGGTGACCTGTCTCTCCTGCATCACTTCCAAAAGTGCTGACTGTACTTTTGCCGGGGCACGGTTAATCTCATCTGCCAGTAAAAGGTTGGTAAAGACCGGTCCCTGTTTAATTTTGAATGAATTGTTTGAAGGGTCATAAATTTCGGTACCGATGATGTCCGATGGTAAAAGGTCAGGGGTGAACTGTACCCTTTTAAAGTTCAATCCCAGCGTTTTTGCCAAGGCGTTAACTGCTGTTGTCTTAGCCAGTCCCGGTACTCCTTCTAAAAGAATGTGTCCACGACAAAGCAGTCCGGCAAGCAAGCCTTCGACCATTTTGTCCTGACCAACTAAAACTTTTCCAATTTCTGTTTTAATGTTTTCTATAATTTGACTCAAGCTTTTCTCCTCAGTGTTTGATTAAGAGTAGTATAAGTCAGTGAGGTTAACTTAAGTTTAACACATGCCCCTTTCTAGTGCTTTTTAAGGTACTGCATGGCAGCCGCGATGATGTCATCATCATCTTTGGAGTGAGACTTCAATACCACTCTCTCTTTCCTCTCATCTTGGAATTCAATGAAGACTTTTTCACCATAAGAGGAGACTTTTGAAATGCCCTTTTCCCGGGCAATGACTTTCATGACCATCACATCGATGAACTGTCGGGTAATAGTGTCCAATTTTCCAAAACGGTCGGCGATCTCGGACTCTATTTCATACACTTCGCCTGTGCTTTCACACAGGGACAGACGACGGTACAGTTCAAGACGAAGACGGTCCTCTTCAATGAGCTCTTCATTGAGGTAGGCATCGATAGCGAGTTTCATATCAATGTTCTGTGCCACCTCTTTGTCCTGTCCTGAAAGCTCTTTAATGGCATCTTCAAGCATACGCAGATAGAGTGAGTACCCTATCTGTTTAATGTGCCCTGACTGTGCTTCCCCGATGATGTTACCGCCACCGCGTATTTCAAGGTCATGGAAAGCAAGTACGGCACCTGAACCCAGGTCAGAGTTGGACTCCAATGCCAAAAGTCTACGTTTGGCATTGTCCGTCAAACGATCCTTGTCCGTCACCATAAAGTAGCAGTAGCCCTCTTTTCCACCACGCCCCACACGTCCGCGAAGCTGATGCAGATCGGCAATACCAAAGTTGTCTGCCCCATCGACGATCATGGTATTGGCATGCGGCATGTGGATACCCGATTCTACTATGGACGTCGAAAGTAGCACATCATACTCACCATTTTCAAAGAGCATCATCTCATCTTCTGTCTCTTTTGCAGAAATTTTGGAGTGCAGTACGGCAATACGAAGTTTAGGCAGTACTTTCAGTAACTGCTTCTTCTTTTCGGCAATACCGGCAATGGAGTTAAAGACATAAAAGGTCTGCCCGCCACGACGCATTTCTCGCAGTATCGCCTCTTTAATGACTTTGTCATCATAGGATTTTACAAATGTTCTTACCCCCTGACGTACTGTCGGAGGAGTCAGAATTTCTGAAAAGCTCTTTACTTCGGACATGGCCAGGTTCAAGGAACGCGGGATGGGTGTGGCAGACATAGAAAGCAGATGCACATCAATGGCGATCTCTTTGAGTGCCTCTTTCTGCTTGACACCAAATTTATGCTCTTCATCAATGATCACCAGAGCCAGTTTTTTAAACTTTGCTTTCAGCAGGGCATGGGTACCCACCACCACATCAATGGTCCCCTCTTCCAAACCTCTTAATGTCAGCGTTTTCTCTTTTGCCGTAGAGAATCTGTCCAGTTTGGCTACTTTAATATCGTGTGCATCAAAACGCTCTTTTAATGACTTATAGTGCTGGGAAGAGAGCAAAGTGGTCGGTGCGATCATCATCGCCTGATAACCGTTCTTGACTGCCGTGAACATCCCGTTCATCGCCACTTCCGTCTTACCAAAACCGACATCGGCAGAAAGCAGTCTGTCCATCATCTTACCCGAAGCCATGTCAGAGAGCATATCGTTAATGGCACGCTCCTGGTCTTCTGTATGGACAAACCCTGCTTCCGACATGAAAATAGCATGCTCCTCCATATCTTTTTTAAGCACGATCCCTTTTTTCAAATGTCTCTGTGCCGACAGGTTGATGATCTGCGAAGCAATGGCAAAGAGTTTCTCTCTGACTTTGGCTTTGAGCTTTTTAAAACTGGCTTTACCCAGTTTATCAAGTATGGGTAAAGTACCGCCTTCAGCCACATATCGGTCTATGACTTCAAGATTGGAGACAGGAATAAGCAGAGCATCTTCTCCCTGATACATCATGACCACAAACTCCGAAGTCGCCCCCAGAACATCACGTTTTTCAATTCCCCTGAATATTCCCACACCGTAATTTTCATGCACCACATAATCACCGGGTTTTAACTCATCGAGGATGATGCTGGCTTTTTTGACACGTTTACGTTTAATGGGTTTATTGAGTGAAAGTATGAGTCTGTCTGCCCCGAGTAGATTGACGATCCCCTCCTGGTAGACAAACTCTATGTTTTCAAAAGAACTTAACTCCGAACCACGCACGATACTCTCATTTTTGGCAATGATGGTGATCTTTTTGTCTTTATGTGATTCTAAAAGTTTATTCGGCTGTACCGCTTCAAGGTCACGGTATTTATTTCCCTCCGGTATACGCGGTAGATCAAACGCTTTCTTCTCTATGAGGGCTTCACCCAGTTCATAAATTTCGTTCAGTTCTTCCTCGAGAGAAGAGGCTAAAACCGTATCGAAAAGACTCAATGCACGCTCTCCAAGCTCATCCAGATGCCAAAATCCAAGAGAGTCAATGTCTTTGACAAAAGTGTCATAGCTACTGCGTTCACACCGTCCTTTAAGTGCTTCATATTGTGTTTGATCCAAGGCTAAAAATGCAGGTCTGATCTCCAGAGACTCCAACTCGTCGCCTAAGCGTTTTTGCGTCATGGCATCGTAATTGTGAATAGACTCTACCTCTTCATCAAAAAGAGAGATCCGGTAAGGCTGTTCAACATGAATAGGGAAAATATCTATAATATCTCCACGAAAAGAGACTTCTCCCTTTTGCGAAGCAATGTCAACAAAATGGTACCCCCAATGGTACAAAAGATCTTTAAGTGCTTTCAGATCAAGTGTATCACCAAATTCAATGTGCTTTTCTGCAAAGTATTCTGCTTTTGGGAAGGGAAGCAGTGCCGTTCTCAGGGGAGAGATCAATACTTTTTTCTTTTGCGAGCGGTAACAGGAAGAGAGTTCACTCAGAAGCGTTTGAATATCGTCACCATAGGCACGAAGATCTTCACCTACCGAAACACGCAGGTCGGGCAGGACAAAGGTATCGTACCCCAGAAGGACGGCTACATCGCGCAGTGCAATGGCTTCTTTATCATCTTTACACAACAATAGTTGGTCCGATTTGAGCGATTCCAGGTATTCATAACTGTTACTTTGATACATCTTTTCTCTTTTTTATTACATTTTTGGTGGATCTATCCACCGACTTTCATACATTTCAAAAATGCTTCCACCACATAGAACGACCCGAATACAAGATAATGTTCATTTTGATCGATCTCATTTTGAAATGCACCATAAGGCAAGCCCGCCTTTTCCAAAGCCTTTTCGATCTCTTCCAAAACCGTAGCACGCTGTGATTCAATATGAATAATTTCCACACGTTTTACTTGAGGCTTTAAAATACGCAGTACCTCTTCATAATCCTTGTCATCCAAAGAGTTATAAATCAGTACGGTCTCTTTTTCCATTGCTTTTACAATGGCTTGTGCTGCCAAAGGATTGTGCCCCACGTCAATACGGATATTATCTTTTAAGGCATAAAAACGGCCGAAGAGTTCCATGCTTTTTAAATCATTTGTATCGTAAGAAATATTTAAAATATTTAATGCCTGTATGGCCACCTCTGCATTTTCTACAAGATATTCCGGCCAGCCTTTTTTCTTGGCGATATTTTTCAACCCGTAGGGGTCGACCTGTGTGTCGATCCCTGGGCAGACACGTAGGTCTGCCCCTACGTTATTTGTAATTTCTTTTGCCACCCCAAGCACCTCATCATACACCTGCGGTGCCAACAAAACCCTCTTCTGAATACTGCGTATCTTTGTTGCAGCGATCTCTTCGATGCTCTCACCCAAAAAAGCCTGATGATCAATGCCAATCGGAGTAATGACAGAGAGCTCTTTATCGCAGACACTGGTGGCATCAAATTCACCGCCAAGTCCCGCTTCCAGGACCATCAGGTCACTATTTTCAAAGACAAGCAACCCTAAAAGTGTCGTATATTCAAAATAGGAGAGTGCCTCGGACATCTTTTGCCCCAAAAGCATAAAAAGTTTCTGATGTCCCTGCTCTAAGAGTTCATCGGAAGCATCCGCCCCGTCTATCCAGATACGTTCGTTGAATTTCAAAATATGAGGAGAAGAGTAGTGCCCGACATGCAGGCCTGAAGCCTGTGCCAAGTGAGCAAGCATCCTCCCCGTTGAGCCTTTACCGTTCGTGCCCACAATGTGGACTGTTTTAGGATGTCTTATATGCGGTTTTAGCTGTGCATACGCTTGATGCACACGGGCATGGTCAATCTCTTTATAGTAAAGAGGTTTTCCTGCTAAAAAGTCTACTAATGACACGGGTGTTCTATTCATTAGGGTGTGTTTGCTGACTTTGCAGAAACATAAGCTAAGAATTCATCCAGTGCTTTCTCTAAACCTTTACGTATGGCTTCTGTTCGTAAAGCAGAGGAAGTAGCTGAACTTGCATGAATATCTGATTCAAAGACGGTAGAGATATTCTTTTTGAGCCTTCCCTGTTTTGTCATCATATCAAAATTCACTCTGACATTGACTCTGTAGCGTGTCACATACCCATTCTCATAGGCAAGCGGTGTAAAGGTCGTACCGTTGTAGGCAATACGTATGCTGCTTCCCGCTTCCTCTTTGGTTGTCACTCTTCCTTTAAAACGCGTATAGACCAGACGGTTCATTTCATCTTTTACAAAGGGTGCATTTTCAGGTTCTGCCCTGTCTACCACGACCTCCACATAGACTTTATCGTCAAACATTTTTTGAATGTACTGTGAAGAGGGCTTGTAGCCACAGGAAACTAATAGCAGTGCTATGAGAGTGAATAGTGAATAGTGAATAGTGAATAATTTTTTCATTTTGTCTCCATAGGATTAATTTCCAGACTGCTATCTTTTTATAGTGGTTTCACCGCAAGGTTTACCAATTTGTTCGGCACGACGATCTCTTTCATGATCTGCATGCCTTCAAGCCATTTGGCACCTGCTTCTTTTGCTGCAAGTAAAATTTCTTCTTGACCCGCACTTGGACTTACTTCAATTTCAGTTCGTTTTTTTCCACCTATCATCACCACGTACATAATACTGTCCTGCACAAAGACTTCTGCTTTGACTTCCAGTGTCGCACTTAGATTTTCACGGGAAAATAGCACTTCACTCAACTCTGTGGTCACATGGGGAATAATAGGTTCAAGCAGATTCAGCATGATGTACATTCCCTCAGTCCATACCGCCGCACTCTCTTGCTTGTCTAAAGCATTCATCGCTTCCATGCAGGCTGCGATCAAGGTATTGAAAGCAAAAGTCTTTTCATACACATCTGAGGACTTCTCTAATGCTTCATAGACTTTCACACGTGCCAGTTTGGACTCTTTATCCAAAGTACTTTGATCGATCTCAGGCAAGGTTGTTCCTGATACTTTATCTTTTCTGTCATAAAGTTTTTTGATAAATCTAAACGCACCTTCAACAGCAGAGTCATTCCACTCCAGCTCTTTTGCCGGCGGTGCAGCAAAAAGTGTAAAGAGTCTTGCTGTGTCTGCACCGTATTTTTCAACCAAAGCATCCGGGTCAACCGTGTTTCCTTTGGACTTGGACATTTTAGCCCCATCCATCAAGACCATACCCTGTGTTAAAAGGTTTTCAAACGGTTCTGTAATGTCATGGTAGCCAAGGTCACGCAAGACTTTTGTAAAGAAACGTGCATAAAGCAGGTGAAGGATCGCATGTTCAATACCACCGATATACTGGTCAACACCCAGCCAGTAGTTGGCATCGTCTTTGTCTATACCGGTTGTATTCCATTTTTTGGGATTGGTCGCATAACGGAACTGATACCAGCTTGACTGTACAAAAGTATCGAGTGTATCTGTTTCACGAATGGCCTCTTTTCCACATTTCGGACAGGCACAATGTTTCCACGTCGGGTGGTTTTCAAGCGGATTTCCTTCACCGGTGATCTCTACATCTTCAGGTAAGGCGATCGGGAGATTTTCTACCTTTTCGGCTACCAGTCCACAGTCATCACAGTGGACAAAAGGAATCGGTGCACCCCAGTAACGCTGACGGCTAATACCCCAGTTTCTGAGCTTATAATTGGTTGTTCCCTTCCCTTTACCCTCTTCTTCCATGAAGTTGATAATGGCTATTTTGGCTTCACTACTGTCCGTACAGGAGAAACGGTTACTGTCGATCAGATCACCCGTACCGGTATAAGGAAGGCTATCCCCACCTTCTATCACTCTTTTAATAGGCAGAGCATACTTGGTTGCAAATTCAAAGTCTCTCTCATCATGGGCAGGGACAGCCATGACCGCACCACCTCCATATGAGGCAAGCACAAAGTTTGCTGTCCATACAGGGATCTCTTCACCCGTTAGTGGATGAATCACGGTAATACCGAGGTCATATCCCTCTTTACCCTCTTTGGCTCTCTCTATCTCCGTCATATTGGTGATCTTTTCGATCTTTTCGATCACCGCTGTCTCTAAAAGCCCGTGTTTCATCAAATACTTTGTAATCGGATGTTCTGCAGCCAAAGCGGAATAGGTCACACCGTAAATCGTGTCCGGACGTGTCGTAAAAACCGTATATGTATCAAAGTTCCCGCCAAGTTTTGCTTTGGAAGCTTCAGACAATTCAAAGTCAAACTCAAGCCCCTGTGATTTTCCTATCCAGTTGTTCTGCATGGTAATAACCTGGTTTGGCCACTTCCCTTCAAGGAGTGAAAGATCATCAAGCAATTCATCGGCATACTTCATAATGTCAAGGTAGTACCCGGGCATCTCTTTAAGCTCTACAGGGTTGTCACAACGCCAGCAGCAGCCCTCTTCAACCTGTTCATTTGCCAAAACAGTATGACAGTCTTCACACCAGTTAACAGTCGTTGATTCACGGTAAAGCAACTTCTCCTCAAACATTTTAATGATGAACTCCTGCTCCCATTTGGTGTAGAGTTCATCACAGGTAGCAAATTCACGTGTTTTTGAAAAAGAGAGTCCCAGAGTATTGAGCTCTTTTCTCATATAGTCGATGTTCGAGTAAGTCCACTCTTTCGGGTGACGGCCGTGTTTAATAGCAGCATTTTCTGCAGGCATCCCAAAGGCATCCCAGCCGATAGGGTGAAGCACATTAAAGTCCTGCTTTCTGTAGTAACGTGCAAAAGCATCACCGATGGCGTAGTTACGCACATGTCCCATGTGTAAACGTCCACTCGGGAAGGGGAACATACTTAAAATGTATTTTTTCTTCTGCTCATACGAATCTGAAGGCTCAAATGCCTGCTCATCATCCCATTTTTTCTGCCATTTGGCTTCAATCTCATTTGGATTGTAACTCATCATTATCTCGCTTATCTGTGTTTATTTTATTGGAAGGATTATAGCTAAGATGGAGTTAGATGCTTCTGTAGGTCGGGATACCCTTATAATTTGGATTGATGTTCTTTACCGTAGGGGCAATCCCTTGTGGTTGCCCTTGTCTATTGTGTTTGTTTTTATGCCACAGGGAAAAGGTACCCACGAGGGGCACCCCTACGATTTACCGGAAGGTATCACACTGTCGCAGATCACCCGAGACAAAACCGCGTTTGAACCACTTCACCCGCTGTGCCGAGGAACCATGGGTAAAGCCGTCAGGTCTGACTCTCTGTCCTGCCTGTTTCTGCAGGGTATCGTCACCGATGGAGGAGGCGGCATTCAGTGCTTCTTCTATGTCTCCGGGTTCGAGTATTTTAAATTTCTTTTGTGCATGGTTTGCCCAGGCACCGGCATAGCAGTCTGCCTGTAACTCTACACGCACCTGAAGCGCATTGGCTTTTTTAGAGTTCCCGCCCCAGCTCTGTTTGGCTCTCTGTACTTTGTCCAAAGTGCCTTCAAGGTCTTGAATATGGTGTCCTATCTCATGTGCAAGCACATAAGCCTGTGCAAAATCTCCCGGAGCATTGTGCCTGTTCGCCAATTCATCAAAAAAGCCAAGATCCAGATAGACTTTTTTATCGGCAGGGCAGTAGAACGGTCCCATTTGGGACTGTGCGGCACCGCAGCCGCTTTTGGTATAGCCGCGGTAGAGTACCATCGTCGGTTTTGTGTAGCGTATACCGTATTTAGGCAATATTCCCGTCCAGACATCTTCTGTGCTTTTCAAGACTTTTGAAATGAACACTTTTCTGTTCTCATCTTCTACTTTATTGACAGGCCGGGAAGAGGGAGTACCCATGCCAATGAGTGACAAAGGATTATACCCCATGAAATAGGCAGCCACACCGGCACCAATAATAAGCATCCCGAATTTTGATTTTAACAGGGGCTTGACTATGGGCCATAGCATCATCATGGTACGCATATCCATGCCTCCACCGCTTCTGCCTGTACTTGCCCGCCTGTCGTCTACATTTCGACTTTCCTGTTCATCATCCATACGCATTAGCGATCCTTTGTCAGGTACATCTTTATGACCCGTAAAGATCCGGGACCGGTATTGAATGTATCCTCATAATTATATGTTATCCAATTATACCAACCAAAAGTAAAATTTAACTACAATGCTAAAAGGAAAATCAGAAGAAAAAACGAGGAGTTTCCATTGTCATTAGCCCTAGCGAGAAAATACCGTCCTGCCACCTTTGATGACCTCATTGGTCAGGAATCTGTCTCTCAAACCCTCTCTCTTGCACTTGACTCCAACAGACTCTCCCATGCCTACCTTTTTTCCGGACTCAGAGGAAGCGGAAAAACTTCCACTGCACGTATTTTTGCCAAAGCTTTACTGTGTGAAAAAGGAAGCACTTCCCACCCCTGCGGTGTCTGTACCCACTGTGTCATGGCTGCAGAGAACAGACACATGGACATCATAGAGATGGATGCGGCTTCCAACCGTGGTATTGATGACATTAAAGACCTCATAGAACATACCAAATATAAACCCTCTTCGGCACGCTTTAAGATCTTCATCATCGATGAAGTCCATATGCTGACACCACAGGCTTTTAATGCTTTGCTTAAAACCCTGGAAGAGCCGCCTGATTTTGTCAAATTCATTTTGGCGACCACAGACCCTTTGAAACTGCCGGCGACCATTCTTTCGCGTACCCAGCACTTTAGATTTAAAAAAATCCCTCAACCTCTTGTACTCAAACAGCTTGAGCATATTTTAAATATGGAAAATGTCGGATACGAAAAAGAGGCACTGGAGATCATTGCCCGTACGGGTGCAGGTTCACTCAGAGACTCTTTGACCCTCCTTGACCAGGCCATTGTCTACTCCAAAAACCATGTGGATGTAGCGACAGTTACGGGTATGTTAGGTATTATTGACCCCTCTTTGCTCGAAGCCCTGCTCAATGACATTTTACATAAAGACAAAAGTAAAATTCTTGCCTTCATTAAACTGGCAGCAGGCTATGAAGCAGAGATGATCCTTGATGAGTTGACACTCTACCTCAAAGAGCTTCTGCTCACACAGAACAGTAAATTCACCGCTATGACCATTGAACGTTTTTTCAGGGTCATTGCCGACTCCAAAGCACTTTTGGCTCTGGGTTCTGACGGGGAATTCGTCCTCACCCTCTCTCTCTTTAAAATGATGGAAGCCCTGGAGATCAAAGATATCGATATGATGATCCGATCTCTGGAAAAAGAGCTTCAGGGCGTGGAAGTCACAGAGATCATGGTGACCACACCTGATCAGGACAGAACAACACCCAATGAAGTCATTACCATTACGGAAGAGGAAATCATTGCGACATTACCCAAGGCAAGCGTTCAGCCGTCAGAAGTGGTCAATGACACAACGCGTAGGGTGGATTCATCCACCTCAATACCGAATGCAGAAGAAGTAAAAACAGAAAAAATCATTGAGAGTATGACTGAAACATCAACAGAAATGCCAGTGCAACCTGAACCTATCGTTGAGATGCCTATGACAGATACACCAAAAGCAGCGGTGTCAGCGGTGGATGAATCCACCCTACGAGAAGAAGTAGAAGAAATACTGCCTGAGACTGAAACAACAGAGCAGCCCTCTTCCCCTGACCCTTTAACTCTGAATGCTGAACGCTCATCGAAAATGTTCGATGAACTCCTCAAAAGAATTTATGACCGTAATTTTGACCTGGGTGAATGTTTTAAACGCAATATTGAATTTGAAAGTTTTACAGAAGGTACCTTAACATGGGGTTCCTCTGCAGAGGGAGAAGATAAAAAACAGCTCATTACCCATTGGGGTCTTATCGGTATGTTCGTAAAAGACATTTTTGGCTATGAAACCAAAATTGTCAATATAGCGAAAAAAAAAACGGAACCTCTGACAGCTAAAGCAGATTTATCTGCCGATACAGCTGCTACAGCCACGGTGGATGAACCTGCCCCTCAGGAGAATATACCACATGCGGATGCAGATACTTCTTCAATGATTGAAGAGGAGATAAAGAGTTCCTGTATTGCACCCGAAGCAGGTGATACGGAAGCGGCAAAAGAGAAAGATCCCTCTACCCTGCTCAATGAGCCTATGATCAAAGAGGCGATCGCCCTCTTTGACCCGAAAAAAGTACGTATTAAAAAGAATGTGTAGGGTGCAATTTATTGCACCTTTTGTTATGCCTTACGGCAAAATTTTGATTTTATGCAAGTTTGATTTTGTGGTGCATTGAAATGCACCCTACGGTTCTATCCAGGCTTTTGTGACAACCTTCGGATTCTCATCATAGATCTTGATCTTCTCTGCACTTACACAACGGCCATCGTCATCCAATTCAAAGACGATCATTTGCAAAATAGCCTGACATTTATCCGGTACATCAAAATGTCCGCCTACTCCCGTTAAAAAACGTTTAATAGGCACTTCGGAACACATACCGATCACACCGTCTCTACAACCTGTCAGGCCGACATCTGTGACATAACAGCACCCTTCTGTCACCTGCAGGTCATCTGTACCTGTGTGTGTATGCGTCCCTAAAATAGCAGAAACATCTTCTTTCAGCATTTGCAGAAGTGCCTGTTTTTCAGAAGTGGCTTCAGCATGCATGTCAATGACAATATGCTTAAAGCCCTCGCTTTTCAACGTTTCAACAAGTGTTTGGATCAGCGTAAAAGGATTATCTACCATGGGCATAGTGTAGTGTCCCATCAAGTTAATGACGGCGAGTTCTTTGCCAAGAAGTGTGGTTTTAAAGATACCTTTACCCGGCGTCTCTTTTGGGTAATTAACAGGACGAATAAGCGGATAGGTATCGAAGAGTTGAAGAATCTCTTTTTTGTCAAAACTGTGGTTACCACCGGTCATCATATCGATGCCATAGCCCAGTAACTCTCTACAGTTTTTTTCCGTCAGACCAAAACCGTGGGAAGCATTTTCATAATTGGCAATGGTAAAGTCAATGTAATGTTCCTGTTGAAGACGGGTCAAATACTTTTTGAGCATCAAACGTCCGGGTTTTCCGACAATATCACCGATAAATGCGATTTTCAAATGTGTGCCTAATGAAGTGTGTGGTGGGAAATCCCACCCTACGCGTTGTTTGCTTTCCCTGCAAAAGGAAGCAAGGCAGATGCCCAGGTGAGCCCGCCGCCAAAGGTATCGAGCAGCATCAATTCACCTGTTTGAAGTCTTCCCGACTCCCAGATCTCATTGATGGCCATAGGAATAGAAGCCGCAGAAGTATTTCCATATTTATGGACAGTCAATACCACCTGCTCCTCTTTCATTTTCAGTGCATCTCCCACCGCTTTGATAATACGGTAATTCGCCTGATGGGGAATAAAGTGGGGGATATCATCGGAGTTTATCTCATTTTTTGCCAAAATTTCTTTGACATCTTTGGTTAAGGTTTTGACTGCCAGTTTAAAGGTTTCATTTCCCTTCATTTGCACAAAGTTCAACCCTTCATCAAGCACCTTTTGACTCACTGGGTTAATACAACCCGGTGCAGGTGTGACCAAAAAGTCTGCATAGGCACCATCGGCAGAAGCATGAATATCAATAAATGCTTCCTCTTTGTTCTGTGTTGCTGAAATAACAGCTGCCCCTGCTCCGTCACCAAATAAGATACAGGTACCTCTGTCAGTATAGTCTACAATAGAGGAGAATTTCTCTGCTCCGATGATGAGGACATTCTTTTTCATACCTGATTCAATAAAGGCTTTTGCAATAGAAAGCACATAGACAAAACCACTGCAGGCAGCAGAAATATCAAATGCCTGTACATTTCGAATGCCCAACTTATCAGAAATAACACAGGCAGTAGAAGGCATATTGAAGTAATCCGGGGTGACCGTGGCACAGAGTACCAGGTCAATTTCATCTGTGTTGATCTCTGCACGTTCAATAGCCAGTTTAGCTGCTTTTGCACCCATATCGCTTGTGTACTCATCATCTGCTGCAATACGGCGTTCAGAGATCCCTGTACGTTTAACGATCCACTCGTCTGTGGTATCTACCATCTTTTCAAGATCTGCATTGTTTAAAATTTTTTCAGGAACATAAGCCCCTATAGAACGGAATGAAGCGTAAATTGCTTTGGTCTGTGACATCGTTATCCTTAGCGCATTTACCAAAATGTAAATATCCAAAATTAGTAAGGGTATTTTACCATAATATTATAACAAGCACTCTGAATACTCAAAAGGTGAGATAAATTTTAAGGGGATTGTGTGGATTGAAATGAGGTTAATAAGAGAAAAGGCACTTGCCCTTTCTATTATTTTGTTTCTGTCAGTAACTCTTCTATGACAGTATTGACATCAGATTGCGTATAGGCAAGAGCCTGAAAAATAGCATTCTTAATGGCTTTTGCATTGGAAGCACCATGAGAAATGATGGCACATCCGTCAATACCCAACAGTGGTGCCCCGCCATACTCATCTTTATCGATCTGTTTTTTCATATTGGCAAAGACTTTTTTACGCATGAGCAATGCACCAATTTTCGCTGGGAGTGATTTTCGAATATGCTGCTTCATCAGATCAAAAACTGTGGTGACCACACCTTCTGATGTTTTCAGCAAAATATTACCCGTAAATCCATCACAGACAACCACATTGACTTTACCGTTAAAAATGTCTTTTCCTTCAACATTTCCAACAAACCCTTTAAGATTTTTCAGAAGTGTGAAAGCCTCTTTTGTCAAGGCATTTCCCTTACTGTCTTCAGACCCATTAGAGAGCAGACCTACACGAGGTTCAGCCACTCCAAGGATCTTCTGCACATAGGCTTCACCCATGGCACCGAACTCATAGAGGTTTTGAGGCGTACAGTCAGTGACGGCACCCACGTCAAGTACCAAAGTTCTGACAGGAGCAGTACTGGGCATTAACGTTGCAAGCGCCGGTTTGGAAATATGCGGAAGTCTCCCCATTCTCAAGGTAGCTACTGTCATCGTTGCACCACTATGCCCCGCAGATACGACTGCATCGGCTTCTTTATTGCGTACCAGTTCAACTGCTTTATAAATAGAAGAATCTTTACGTTTCAAAGCATTGGTAGCCTGATCAGACATTGCAATCACATCAGAAGCATCAACAATTTCTACTTTGCTTATGTAATATTGTGGGAGGAGTGAAAGTATTTCAGTTTTATCACCTACGAGTATAGGCATAAAAATTTTTTCTTCAAGTGCTTGAACCACACCTTCAATAATAGGCTCAGGACCGAAGTCCCCACCCATTGCATCAATCGCGATTTTGATCATCGAGACTACGCTTTAGTCGTTTTGTACTCACCAGTTGTCATGTTCATGTGGTGAGGCATTCTCCATGTTCCGTCTGCATCTTTTACAGGCATTGGTAATGTCAATTTGTAATGTGTTCTTCTTTTTGCTGCTCTCGTGTGACTCACACGTCTCTTAGGTACTGCCATTGTAGGTCCTTTATCTTGTTATTTTAATATTCTACTTCAAAGTCTTCATCGTTATTGTCACACTTGTCACAATAATGATAAGCCACTTCTATTGCACTTATTTCGCTCTCAAGGATGTACGTAATATCTATCACGCCATCTAAAAACTCAATTATATCCAAATCATCTTTATCTTCTGATACTTCATCACTTAGCTTTAACTTGAGTGGTGTGTCAACTTTGTAGTCAAAAGCTTGACCACATCTGTCACAATCCAACGCAAGTGAGCCGTTCATTTCAGCATCTAAAGAGACACGATGATAACCGCTTTTCTTCAATGTTCCTTCCAGCTTTACCCCTCGAACTTCAAGGTCTATAGGTTTGGCTGTGGAACCCACTTTATCAAAAACTATTTTCATAGTTTAAAACTTAGTTGATCTCTCTTTGTGCAAAAAAGAAATTAATTTCATTTGTTGCATTTTCAACAGAATCAGATCCGTGAACGGCATTGGCATCAATGCTCTCTGCAAAGTCTGCTCTGATCGTACCGGCTTCTGCTTCTGCAGGGTTGGTAGCACCCATAAGGTCTCTGTTTTTCGCCATTGCATTCTCACCTTCAAGTACTGTTACAACAACAGGTCCTGAGATCATGAAGTCAACAAGGTCTTTAAAGAAAGGTCTTTCAGCGTGGATCGCATAAAATGCTTCCGCATCTACTCTTGAAAGTCTGATCTTTTTTGTAGCTGCAATTCTAAGGTCTGCTGCTTCAAATCTAGCAAGAATTTGTCCAACAACGTTCTTTGCTACTGCATCTGGTTTGATGATTGATAATGTTTGTTCCATACTTATATTCCTAAGCGATAATTTACTTTATGTCATAGTGACAGCGAAAGTATTCGGGCGGGATTATATCGAAATTAAGATTAAAGATTTATTAAAAAGAGGGAGAGAGTATTAGCGTAGAGTGTGTTGGGCCAAAGCCCAACAAAGAACGAATTAGTCTTCGATGACTGGCTCGTCTTTAGCACCTCTTGTCTCAGAAGCCGGCATACCGTCAGTTGGGTCACCCCATACGATACAACCTTCGGTTGGACATGCTTCAGCACAAGCTGGAACATCGTGGTAACCTACACACTCAACACATTTGTCTTCGTATACGTAGTAGATCTCTTCACCTGTTGGGTTATCATCCTCATCAACAATTGCTTCTACCGGACATTCGTCAATACAAGCTGCACAGTTGATACAAGTATCTGTAATAATTACTGCCATTTTTAATCCTTTATTTAAATATAATCAAACTATAGCAAAAAAATTTGAAACAATCTTTAATCTAAAAAGATTTTCTCATAATTTTCAAAAACCGCGCACATTCCCGCCAGAGAAGGCTTTAAACGGTTTTGATAATGAATATTAATGTTTAAATATTCAGGTATTTTTTGATATCGTCTACTCTTGTTCTCTGTTCCCAGGTAAAATCTTTGTCTTCTCTTCCAAAGTGTCCATACGCCGCTGTTTTTCTGTAAATAGGTCTTAAAAGATCCAACTCTTCCATGATCCCTTTGGGTGTCAGGTCAAAAAGATCTTTCACACAGGCGATGATCTTGTCTTCATCGACATTGGCTGTGCCATGGGTATCGACATAAATAGAAACGGGTTTGGCGACACCAATGGCATAGGCGACTTGCAGGGTTGCCTTTTCACAGGCACCTGCAGCGACAAGGTTCTTCGCCACATATCGTGCTGCATAGGCGGCTGAACGATCCACTTTCGTAGGATCTTTCCCTGAGAAAGCACCCCCGCCGTGAGGACAGGAACCACCATAGGTATCGACGATGATCTTACGACCCGTCAGACCGGCATCACCCTGCGGTCCGCCAATGACAAAACGCCCCGTCGGGTTAATGTGATAGGTGATATCATCATGCATGAGTTCAGCAGGAATGACGGCCTTAATGACCTCTTCAAGGACTGCTTTCTGCACCTGCGCCAGGGTCACATCATCATGGTGCTGTGTAGAGACAACGATCGTATCGATAGATACCGGTTTGCCGTCAACATACTTCACAGAAACCTGTGCTTTACCATCGGGGCGCAAGAACGGGACAGTACCGTTCTTGCGTACCTCTGCCAGTTTTGCAGTGATCTTGTGTGCCAGGGAAATAGGCAGAGGCATCAATTCGGGTGTCTCTTTACAGGCATACCCGAACATCAGTCCCTGGTCTCCCGCACCGATCTCACCGTCTTTCTGGTCAACACCCTGGTTAATGTCCGGGCTCTGTTCACCGATACCGTTAAGTACACCGGCAGAACGGTAGTCAAATCCGTAACTTGCATCTGTATATCCTATCTCTCTGACCACTCTTCTTGCAATCTCCTGCATTGGGGCATACGCTGTTGTTTTTAGTTCTCCTGCGATAACACAAAAACCATTGCTCAGTAACGTCTCACAAGCCACACGTGCCTGAGGATCTTCTGCGATGATATAGTCAAGTATAGCATCTGAGATCTGGTCAGCCATTTTATCCGGGTGACCCTCGGTTACCGATTCACTTGTAAAAATGTATTCGTTAGCCATTTTTTGTCCTTTTATTGTTGTTCGTTCACTGTCACTGAACTTGAAAAAAATATCGATGATATCTTTTTCAAATCCCGTAGGGGCAATCCCTTGTGGTTGCCCTTGATTTATGGTAATGCAATAATTTGGGTACCCACAAGGGGCACCCCTACAATATCTTTTTTGCGAGCTGTTCAGGTAAGATACCGAGGCTCTCTTCTACCAACTTAGTGTTTCCATGGGTAATGAAGTCGTCATCATACTCAAAGGAGGTTAATGACACATCCATGATCTTCTCTTCACTCAAGAGCTCAAGTATGGCAGAACCTACACCACCCTGTTTTGCTGAGTCAGAGAAGACGTACCAGGTTTTGTATGTTTGACTCAATTTTGTCAACATTTCTCTGTCGAGTGGTTTCACAAAACGAAGGTCTAAAATAGCCACCTCTTTGTCAAGAAAGGCAGCTGTCTGCTCTGCACGCCCTACCCCATTGCCATAACCGATGAGTAATATCTCTTCACCCTCTTTCAGCAATACTGATCTCCCTAACTCAAATGCAGGGCTCTCTCTGTCTTCAGCACGGAAAGCACCTCTTGGGTACCTAAAGGCACAGGGGTGAGCATAGGCTTTGGCAAAGGCCATAGCAGAGATCATCGTACTTTCATTGTAAGGGGCAAAAAGTGTCATGTTCGGGATGGCTCTTAAAAAAGAGATATCGAACACACCCTGGTGCGTCTCTCCGTCTTCACCGACGATCCCTGCTCTGTCCAGTGCAAATGCCACAGGCAGATCCATGAGACAAATGTCATGAATGACCTGGTCATATCCACGTTGTAAAAAAGTGGAATAGATGGTACAGAAAGGTTTAAAACCCTCTTTTGCCAAAGGTCCCATAGAGGCAACGGCATGCTGCTCCGCAATAGCTACATCCCAGAAACGTTCAGGGTATTTTTCCATGACGGCAGACATTCCCGTACCGCTTGGCATTGCCGCAGTAACACCTACCACTTTCTCATCTTCATCTGCCAAAGCCACCAGGGTTTCGGAAAAAATAGCCGTTGCCGCTTTGGCACCGCTCTTTTTGGCTGCATTACCTGTTTCAAGATCAAAAGCAGAAACACCGTGCCAGTGTTCTTTCGTACCTTCTGCAATTTCGTAGCCTTTACCTTTGGTGGTCTGGGTATGAATGATCACTGGTTTTCTTAAACTTTTAGCCACCTCCATGGTTTCCACCAGAGCTTCAATATTGTGCCCGTCTACAGGACCGATATATTCGATCCCCATCTCTTCAAAAAGAATACCCGGGGTAATGAGTTTTAAAGATTCCTCAAAACGCTTCGCCATGTAGGTAGCACCCTCGGGGAAATACTCAAGTGTCTTTTCTACTTTTCCTTTAAATTTTTGGTAAAAAGAGCCTGCCATCGTCTGGGAAAGCAACTTGGAAATGGCACCGATCGGTTTGGCGATACTCATCTCGTTATCATTTAAAATAATCACAACCGGGTATTTTCTGTCTCCCAGTTCATTCAAGGCTTCATATACCATACCCGCAGACATAGAGCCGTCACCGATGAAGGCCACAGGAGTACGATCTTCCCCTTTAAGTGCAATGGCTTTCGCTGCACCTACAGCCAGGGAGATAGAAGTCGAAGAGTGCCCTGCCACATAGTAGTCATATTTTGATTCACTCGGTTTGGTATAGCCGCAGACACCGTTGAACTGACGCAGGGTATCAAATGCATCCCAGCGTCCCGTGAGAAGTTTATGAGCATAAGCCTGGTGTGAAACATCAAAAAGAAAAGGATCTTTCTCGACATCAAATACTTTATGCATCGCTACGATGAGATCGGTCGCACCCAGGGTTGAACTTAGATGCCCGCCATTTTTACTCACCGTCTGAAGGATCTTTTCACGGATCTCCTCTGAGAGGGTATTTAACGCTTCTGTATTGTAGTTTTTAATATCTGTCACTCTCTTACCTTTTTGCCAAATAGGCTTCCAAAAGTTTTTTTGCAAAAGACAAAGTCTCATCACTGTAAATGAGTCCATTCTCTTTCGCCAAATGCTTTAATGCTTTTTTACTGACTTTCTGTCCCTCTGGTACTTCTATATGTGCATGCACGTAATCACTGATGACAAAGGGTATCACTTCTACTTTGGAAGCCTGAACCACCTCTACTTTTTTCAAGCAGTGACCTCTAAAAAATGTTTAAAGAAAATGTCGTTCTGTCTCTGTGTTCCAATAGTGATACGTATAGCATTCATACCGTATGATGCCAGATTTCTGATGATCACACCTCTCTTGAGCAGATCATCAGCGATCTGCGTTGAATCCATCGTATCCTCGAAAAGATAGGTAATGAAATTCGTATAACTCTCAATATAGCGAAAACCCTGTTCATTTGCAAAGGTTTCATAACGCTTTATCTGTTCCTGGTGTAAGGCAATAGAGGACTCTACAAACGTATTGTCTCTGCACGCTTCGATCGCAACGGCAAGTGAGAGTGTCGTAATATTGAATGGTGGTCTCATTTTATACAATTCGTGAATGAGTGCCTCCTGCGCGATACCATAACCGACACGCATACCGCCAAGCCCGTGTGCTTTGGAAAATGTCCCCAGATAGATCACATTTTCATAGCCCATAAGATCTTCAGGGCCAATGGCATAGGCAGCATCTTTGGCAGCCGCATACTCCATGTAGGCACCATCGACAACAATTAAAGCATCATTGCCGATGGATTCAATAATCTTAATGAGCTCTCCTTTGCCTGTGGCATCTCCCGTAGGATTGTTGGGCGTACAGATATAGACAATTTTCGGCTTATGCTTCTCATAGGCTTCTATAAACTCATCATACTTGTGTTCAAAAGAGGCTGTACGCACGATCTTCGCACCCATCTGCTTTGCATAGATCTCATACATGGCAAAGGTCACCGCAGACATAAGCACAGAAGAGTCTTCATCTAGAAGAGCCCGGGAGATGAACTCCAGTACCTGGTCTGACCCTGCACCAATAATAATATTTTTCTCTGTCACATCAAATTTTTGCCCCAATGCCGCTTTGAGTTCAAACATACTGTCATCCGGGTAAAGATGCGCAATATCGGCATTGGACCTGATGACTTTGGCAATGGCGGGGTTCGTTCCTATAGGGTTTTCATTGGAAGCCAGTTTAACGACCTCTTCCGGTGCAATACCAAATTCACGTACGACCAACTCTATGGGTTTTCCCGCTTCATAGGTTTTGATGTTTTCTAATACTTTGTTGAATTTCATGTTTCCTCTTTTTGCTCAGGAGGTCGGCTAAAGCCAACCCTACATATTTCTTTACTGTCTAGATATCGTCCCGTTCTTTGACGTAAGAGCCAAGTACTTTGACTTCACTCTGATGTCCCTGCAGGATCTCGTCAACAGAGCTGTCATCTTTATGCCCGTTGAATTCGAGGAAGAAAACTGATTTTCCGCCTACTATATGGGATTTGATCTTGGTCAGGTTCACTTTCGCTTTTTCAAAATCATTCAAAAAATCCACCAGTGCACCCGGTTTATTT
Source organism: Sulfurovum sp. (assembly GCA_027071315.1). Classification (GTDB taxonomy): domain Bacteria; phylum Campylobacterota; class Campylobacteria; order Campylobacterales; family Sulfurovaceae; genus Sulfurovum. Next base: position 544 of record JALSUP010000033.1, on the reverse strand, counting down.
GCCAGTTTGACCAAAATGGATGTTTTATCATTGCCCGAAGGGAGATTCTCAAAATTGGAGACCACAAAAAAACGTGTCCTGTTATTGGCATCATCTTCCACATTTTCAAACAATATCGGCAAATTGTACATCTTTGCAGCGATCGAAGGACAAAGGGCAGCAGCATGTTTGTCTTCCATGGCAAGTTTCGCCGCTTTTGCAGTGGACTCGACCGGTATATGTTCGATCAGATCAAGTCCGAGATCCTGCAAAAATTTTCGGCACTGTCCAAAAGCGATATCTTTTGAATAGATCTTTTTGATCTCTTTGATCTCTTCACACTTGGTAGCGAAACACAAATGCACATCGATCACGACTTCCGCAATGATCTTCAGGTCATACTCGTCCAGACAGTTGATCGTATCGGTCACGATACCATTCGAAGAGTTCTCTATGGGGATCACGCCGAATTTTGCCGTGCCTTTTTCAACTTCTCTGAACACACCGGGAATAGAAGAGATCGGAAGATAGGTACTCAATGCACCGAACTTGCTCTCTGCCGCCT
>JALSUP010000032.1 GCA_027071315.1 Sulfurovum sp. | reverse complement strand
GATGACACCATCACCATAGACGGTTTAGAGATGCGCGTCACACTCAATGAAGAGAACATCTACCAATTTGGGCATGCCCATGCGTTTGTGGTGGACTCTGATGTGGAGAATGGGCATGCAATGAGTGAACTTAAGCGCTTTATTGAAGTGGAAGAGCTGAGAGGCAACACCTACGCAGAGAAAGATGATGTGCTTGAATATAAGGTCGTGTTCAATGTAGATAACATTACAGAAGAGGAACGCAGTATGTTCGAGGTTGAAGTCATTGAAATCGACAAAGATGATACCCAGAAGAGCACGATCTATGAGATCACAGAAGATCTGAATGTCAAACACTCCCTGGAAAAAGACAAACACTTTAAAAAAGTGAAAGTCCAGGCCAACAAGAAAAAGGCTGTATAATATGAGCACCTACATCGAAGTGATCATGGACTGGCTGGATCTGTATGAACTGAGAAATTTCGGTATCCACTCTGATAAGCAAAAATATGCACAGAAGATCAGTACATCGGAGCGTTTCTCCGTCGAAGCTAAGACAAATATCACGGAGGGCGAAGCTCTGGAAATCACACTGAGCCTTCACAAGAAGAGTAGTGATATAATCACGAAAACATATGAGACCCATGTCACCAATGGAGCAATATCAGATAAGTTCAAGATTGAAGACTTGGCCAGTGAAGAAGATATGGATATAAATGATATTGCAGCCATTAGTGCTGTTGCACATTACGAAGACCAAGAGTTTAAGAGTAACCTTGCCAATATTACAAGAGTATTGCAGTCCAAACAGCTCAAAGAGAGTGGTGTGCTAAACGATATAGTAGAGAAGAGGGTAAACAAAGTCTTCAAAAAAACAACACCTCTGACACAAGGTGAAGAGGTAAAACGCATTCAAAAAGCACTTCAAAGAATGAAGATAGATATAGGAAACGATGGGATAGACGGAAAGTTTGGAAATGATGGAGAAAGTGCCGTTAAGACTTTCCAAGCCAACTACACACCAACCCACA
>JALSUP010000031.1 GCA_027071315.1 Sulfurovum sp. | reverse complement strand
TTAATTGTTAATTATATGTAATAAAAACACATTTAGTTACTTAATTATAAAGGAGTTGATTGTGAGTATTAAGAAAAAATTACTGGATATTGTACGTGACAAGATACGTTTTAAACATTATAGTATGTCTACAGAAAAAACCTATACCTTCTGGATTAAGCATTATATATTTTTTCACAATAAAAAACATCCTGTGGAAATGGGTAAAGATGAAATTGAAGGGTTTTTAACACATTTGGCTACACAAAAGAAAGTTAGTTCGACTACTCAAAATCAAGCATTTAATGCAATACTGTTTCTCTATAAAGAAGTATTGGGAGTAAATGTAAGTGAATGGAACATACAGGCACTCAGAGCTAAAGAACGGAAACATATACCCGTTGTTCTTACAAAAGAAGAAGTCCACAAAGTACTGCAAAATCTTAATGGAATCTACAAACTTGTAACGACACTTATGTATGGTTGTGGGCTTAGGATGAATGAGGTGTTAAGCATTCGCATAAAAGATATTGATTTTGGATTTGATAAGATTTATATATGGGATAGTAAATCACTTAGTGATAGAACTGTGCCATTGCCACTTAAGCTCAAAGAAGAGTTGAAAGTTCAAGTAAAACATGTGGAAGAGTTGCATCAGAAAGATTTGGATGATGGCTATGGAAGTGTATATCTGCCACATGCACTAGAGAAAAAATATCCCAATGCTAAATATGAGACAAAATGGCAGTTCCTATTTCCCATGCGTAATGTTGCTAAAGATCCAAGATCTGAGGTGATTCGCAGACATCATTTGCATCCGCAAACACTAGGACGGAACATTAAACAGGCATCAGTAAAATCAAAAGTACATAAAAGAGTGACTTCACATATATTTAGACATAGTTATGCTACACATCTTTTGCAAAGTGGTATAGACTTGCGAAGTATTCAGGAACTTTTAGGACATAAATCTGTTGAGACAACAATGATCTACACCCATGTTGTTGCTGAAATGAACAAGGGCAGGGTAGTCAGTCCTTTAGATATGTAATGACGCCAAAAAAATAATCCAAAGTAAATGCCATATTCATTAATCATGCTACAAATGTTCATATGAGATGATTTATCTGATCAACCTAACGGAAGCTTTAAATATAGCCAGAAGAGGCAGGCTTTCCATCATGTTTTTTTACTATACGTATGTTGAGAATGATCTTTCCTATAATAACAGTTTTACATAACTTTTATAAAAAACCATATTGAGTAAAGCACCAAAGATGGCAGAGGCAACGTCTTTCTGTGAATCCCATATATCTCCCTGCGTTCCTAGAAACGCTATACCGAGTTCCTCATGAAATAAGATCACTGCAAGCCATTCGAGTATCTCATAAAGTGCTGAAATAGTAACGATCACCGTGAAGGTAAAAAACAATGCTGTTCCAATGTGTTTGATGCCTGGCGTAATCAGTTCAAAAAGTACCCTGAAAGCGAGAAGACCGAAGAGAAAATGTACCACACGGTCAAAATCATTTCTCTCAAGCCCGAAAAACTGTGTAATAGGATCGAAATATTCCATTTCGGCATAGGTGAAATGTGAGCCAAGGGAATGCAGACTGGCAAAGATAAGAAGCAGGATAATGCTTGTCAAGGTAAAGTGATATTTTTTATCCAGCCATATCACGGTAGGAAAAAAGATAAATACCAGAACATTCTCAAGTAACCAGTCATTACGGTATCTTGGGTGGATCGCCAGGATGATCCATATAACGATATAGATGGCATAAACTATTTTATGTGACCGTGGCATAAACTTCTCCTCATTAGAAGTATTATACACTAAAAATTAACCTTGATATTGATAGAAAGGTATTAATAGTTCAAAACTTCTTGGAACGTGATATAATATAAAAAAGTAAGGAGTACATTATGCAAAAAAGAGATGATCTTGACCTTGATAAATTTGAAAAAGTATTAAAAGAAAGAGTGAGACAGCTTGAAGAGAATATAGAACAACTGAGGTCAGAGTTGGAAGATGTCGGCAGTGATGATGGCGTAAGTGATCTTGAAGAGATGGTATCAATGAAGAATATAAGTTCCAAGGACAATACTATTTTGGAGCGGCAGGAAGATGAACTCAAAGAGACGCTGCATGCCCTTGAAAAAATAAAGAACGGAAGCTACGGAATATGTGAAAAGACCGGTAAACGCATACCTGCTGAAAGATTGGAAGTAAATCCTATAGCAAGATATATAGTGGGAACAGAGGATTAGGATTGCGCATTAAAACACCATTGGTTGCAGTTGACGGCATTGTGATGTTGTATGACAGGGAGGAAAACTTTAACGGTATCGTGTTGATCGAGCGTAAAAATTCTCCGTATGGTATGGCTTTGCCGGGAGGATTCGTGGACATAGGCGAGAGCTGTGAAAATGCTCTCGTTAGGGAGATGAAAGAGGAGATATCTCTGGATGTGGAGATCATTAGACTGCTTGGCGTCTATTCGGACCCCAAAAGAGATCCTCGTTTTCATACGGTGTCAGCAGTCTATATCTGCAAAGCATACGGAGAACCCAAAGCAGCCGACGATGCAAAAAAATGTTTTGTCTATCTTCCCGATGAAATACCGATGGAAAAGCTTGTCTTTGATCATGCACAGATCATTAAAGATTTTATGGAAGCTATCAATACCATTAAGTTAAAGTAATAATATAGCTTGGAGATGCGACTTCAGTCGCATATCAGCGACTGAAGTTGCTGTTCCAAAGTTGCTTAACTTAATGGCGTTGACGGGAGCCATCTATCAATAATCTTCCAATAGATAACATAAACAGTCTTGAAGTACGATACTTTTGTCCATGGTGATCATGGCCGGCATCATGGCTGTTTTAAGCGACAGGTTTCCGTTTCTGTTTTGGATGATATTATGGGTGATATCTTGACCTTCGGGGGAAAGTACTATAAGGGGTTTATCTACCTTTGTGTAAGCAAAAACTTCATCTTTTTCCAGCATACTGAAGTTGTGGTGATCAAAATTTTTCACCACAGTCAGGTCTGTGTCAGAATCACTGCTTATATCATCTTCAAAACAGAAGCTGACATCTGTATTTATCTTGACGGTAGCAGAGTTTTTTACCAGTTGAAGATCATGTTCGGCAAGTGATCTTGTCGGAAAGTGGTCCATATGCATGAGGTCATCGAGGAGTGCAAACGCTTTCTCTTTTGCCGGTTTGTTACCGGGTGTGGAACACTCCAGTGTGACCGCAGGGCAGATCTCATCAAAAGCCATGGTCGAGACACCTTTGGGTGACTTGAATACCATCCCGATATGGTTAAAGAAACTGCAAAGATATTTGTTCTCTTCCGTGACATCCGTGATGCAGCCATAGTGAGGATTCTGCCCGGTGTTATTGTGCAGGTCAACGGCTGCGAACAGCGCATCTTTTGTGATGGTGTCAAATACCTTTTTAATGAGCTTTGCCGTCTCTGTTTGCGGGTCAGGTGTACCCGGCCAGGCACGGTTAAAATCTACCTGCCCCTCTATGGCTCTCAAACCCAATTGGGCAGCATCTACATTGCCCACAAAAAGCCACAGATCTCTTGGGAGTGTGTACCCCTTGTCTGTTTGATACTTTTTAAGTAAGGCCTGCATGATCTCCAGACCGCTGAACTCATTGCCGTGCAGCAGGATCGAAACAAAGAGTGCAGGGCTTTTGACACCTTTTAAGTGAACAAGTGTCGGTTGATCAAACACTTTTTTTATATCACGATAGGAGATATCTAAAAAGGCATCGGGCAGTTCATTGACTATGTTTAAAGGGTTCATCTAAAGACTCCATCGGTGTACGGGAATGTTTTGTTCGGAATTTTGCATATAATCCTCCATCAGTTTGGGTATGCTCTTATGTTTTTTAAAATGTTCAAGCTGCCATACAGCACCGTTCTGTCCATTTGAAGTTCTCTCTTTTATGGT
>JALSUP010000030.1 GCA_027071315.1 Sulfurovum sp. | reverse complement strand
TAGTTACAAACTCTCGATATGTCTGTGGATAATCCTTACCTGCTATTAATATTTCGTTTTCGTATGCACTTTTCGATGATTTCATACGTAATTATAGCATAGGAGGAGCTAAGTAGCTACCCTATTTTAAAAGTTCTACACCAGCATTAGATAACCTTACAAAACTGACCCTTGCATCACGAGGATTTACTTCCTTCTCAATCAATTTTATTTTCTCCATTGGATTTAACAATCTCGTTATGCCTGAAGCACTCATGCCAACCTCTTGGGCTAAATCAATTCTACGAATTGTTTGTTGTGGCGCTAAAGAGATGTGATACATGACCATAAACTCTGAAAATGCAATACCGTGAACACTAAGATGTCTATCTATTTTTTTAAGTGCTTTTGTAAGTCTCATAAAACATAGCGTAAAAATTCTTCCTCATTTTCTCCTCATATTATTTGGCTATAGTTTTAAAACTAGGAGATATAATGCAAACATTTCACAAGATATTTTTACTTACCCTCACCATTATCAGCACTCTATTCTCTCTCCTGCCTGCCCAAGAGCTAGAAGAGTATACCACTGCCTCTGCGTATGAAATACATGGGAAGACATTCTTTTATGAATCTAACAGAAGCAAGACAATGTTTAAAGACATCAATGTCTCCTTTGCCCTGCTTAAAAGTACGGATGACTCACTCAATATAAGAAACATACAAAAAAAAGAGAAAGACTTCACCCCACTCACTAAAGAAGAAAAATTTCAAGACTATAACACCACCTACTGGCTTAAAGTAGATTTGGGAAGTAACTTCCCTTCTGGACGATTTATTTGTACCTATGCTGACCCGAAGATACTGGCACATACTTTTAAGCCCTCTCAGGTACCAGAGATGTTCAAGCTTAGAGGTGTATCAAATTTTAAATTTACCTATACCAAAGGGGTAGATGCACAAACCTACTACTTTAAGCTAGAACCTCGACATTTTAGAATTCCCTATCGTTTTATCTATCTCTCTACCCCTAAGACCTATTATGCATACATGTCAAAAGAGGAAAATATACAACTCATCTGGGGACTCATTCTAGGGCTCATCATCATGGCAGGGCTTTATAATGCTGCGATGTACTACTACAACAGAGACAGAGCATTTCTCTACTATGCACTGATGCAACTTTTTATGAGTCTCATACTCTATAGCTATTCAGGTGCATTTCAATGGGATGAGAGCTCCTTTTTCTCCCGAAATATCACTTATCAAGCTATCTTAAGCCTTTTAACGTCTCTCTTTGCTACGCTCTTTACTCTGTACTTTTTAGAGCTGAAACGCTATCTGCCAAAACTTTACAAGTTCGCTTGGTTAATGGTATTTATCTTTGTATTAGATATCTTTGTGAGTCTATTCTACAAATCCATTATTATTGAGTACAAGGTATTGCCATTTCTTATGCTAGTACTTATCTACGCAGGCTACAAACGAATAAGACAAGGCTATAAGCCTGCACGTTTTTATCTGGCTGGGTGGATAGTGCTTGCTGTGGCAGTCTTTTTAAACATATTTCAAATAGGTTATGCATACACTATCATAGACCCCCTTTATATAGGAGCAGCCACAGAAGCCATACTCTTCTCACTCGCACTCTCGTACAAAATACGCCTTGTGCATAAAGAGAAAGAAGAACAAAAAGAACTCTTAGTCCACCAAAGCAAACTAGTTTCCATGGGAGAGATGATAGGTAATATCGCCCACCAATGGCGACAGCCTCTGACACACTTGAGTTACACCTTTATGAACATTAAAGAGGCACAAGAACATGCAGAGCTCACACCAGAGTACCTTGATACTAAAATAGAGGAAGCCAACACACAACTGGCTTTTATGTCTGAGACGATAGATGATTTTAAAGACTTTTATGCCCCTAAAAAGGAGAAAGAAACTTTTTCTTTACTGCAAGCTACCCAGGCAACACTGGACATTATGGCACACACTTTTAAACAAAACAACATAGAGGTAGAGCTCATCACACTTCATGATAGTCATATTTGTAATTATAAAAATGAGTACAAACAGGTGCTACTAAATCTACTTTCAAATGCCAAAGACGCTTTAATAGAAAGAGAGATTAGAAGCTCAAAAATTACTGTTAAAATAGACAAGAACAGCATACAGGTTGAAGATAATGCAGAGGGTATAAAAGAGGATGTACTCAAACGAATTTATGAGCCTTACTTTACAACTAAAGAAGGTAACTCAGGCATAGGTCTTTACATGTCTAAGATGATTGTGGAAAAAAATATGGGAGGAAAACTCATGGTAAAAAATACTCAAAACGGTGCCCTATTTAGTATTGTATTTTAGATTTAATACTACATTGGTAAAATATATTTATGAATTTAGATGCACTCAAACCCCTTACCCTTCTCTATGTCGAAGATGAACCTCTCATCCGCCAAAATGCCGTAGAGTATCTCTCGCGCTACTGCCACAAAGTCTATGAAGCCAAAGATGGATTAGAGGGCTTAGAGATATACAATACCCATCAACCAGATGTCATTATCACAGATATTAAAATGCCTAAACTCAGTGGACTAGAATTTGCCTCTACCATACGACAAAATGATAAAACCACCCCCATCATCATTACCACAGCACATACCGATACAGAGTATCTCCTCAAAGCAGTAGAACTCCAGCTTATCAAGTATCTTGTCAAACCCATCACCTCAGAGAAACTTAAAGAGGCATTACAGATGGCATGTCAAACATTGGTATCAAACAATGTGGGTCTCATATCTCTAAATACACAAACACACTATGATACACTCAACCAAACACTTACCATAGGCAATACTATTATAAAACTTACCCACAATGAACTACTCTTTTTTGACTTCTTAGTAAAAAACAGACAAAGAGCCATCACCTACCAAGAGATAGAAAACCTCATCTGGGCATACGAAGGCATGAGTATGGACGCCCTACGCTCTTTAGTACGTGGGCTTCGAAAAAAACTCTCCCATGGAAAGTTAGAGGGAGAGTTTATAGAGAATGTTTCTGGAGTTGGGTATAGGCTTAAAACCTATACGTAAGATGCAATGCAGGCAAGAACCCTAACTGTTTGTAGGTACCATCTTCTTCATATTTATCGTTGTATTTAATGCCCTCTATATTCTTTTTAAACAAGGCATTGATGTTCATGAGTTCCAGTGAGACTTCTAGGCTTCTGTCATGTGCATATTTATAAGTCTTTCCTACTTGGATGTCTAAATCATAGTTGGCATCGAGTCTCTTGCTATAAGGTGTTCCATAGACAGGCTTGACATAGTTTTTCCCTTTGTAAGTATAACTATCAGTACCTACAATAGGCGTATAGGGTGCACCTGAACTGTACTTAGCATACACAGAAGCTCTCCAACTTTCCCAGAAGTGATAGTTGGTACTTATCTGCAAAGTATGTGGGATGTCACCTTCAAACCTGTATTGTTTGTGATTGTCAGTATTGAGCTGACGTTTGGCATGCACATAGGTATACGCCAGTAAAAAGTCAAAGTCCTCTATCTTTTTAGTATAGGTCACATCTACACCATACGCATCACCCTCACCTACTGCCTCATAGTTATTCAGGTCATCTGCGATGGCTAAGTTTTTAAAGGTTTTGTAGTACGGTTCTACTACCAACGAAGAGCTATCTGCAAAACTCTTTTGAAAGCTAAGTGTATAGTGTTGTGATGATTCTTGCGTGTCTATCTTTGGGTTACCAAAACCCTCTATGGTCATAAAGGTAGAAGGACGCTGAGAATACTGTCCGACAGCAGCTGACACAGTGAAATCATCTGAAAAATCATGCACATAGGCTACACGAGGGTCTATGCCAGAACCAAAATTTTGGAAGTCTGTTTTATAGGCACGTACTCCATATCGTAAGTGATCACGTGGCGTAATGTCCCAAATATCCTGTGCAAAAAGTGTATATTCTTTGGCTTTAAATGTCTTATCTAGG
>JALSUP010000029.1 GCA_027071315.1 Sulfurovum sp. | reverse complement strand
TTGTTTTAGATGATGATTTCATCTTCAAAGTACTCTTCAATCAGAGTACTTCAAAAAGGAAATGGAATTCCTATGTTTATCTCACTTTTTTCTGCCGTTTCAGTTATCTTTTATAAAACGGCTTCTTCTATAAAATAAATACGCGAGCATCAGCAAGAGTGCCAAACCCAAAGGGTACTGAAAATAGTGACTTTTTTTCACATATTTGTCTGCTTTGATCTCACTTTTTTCCAAATGGTTTATCACTTCATAAACCTTCTTTAGCTTCTCTACACTGTCTGCCTGAAAAAATTCTCCACCGGTATCTTGTGCAATACGCTTGAGCACTGCAGGATTGTAGTCTCCGCGTCCTCCTACACCGATGGTATATACTTTAATACCGTATTTTTTTGCTGTCTTGATCGCTACATCCATAGGGATGCTGTTTGTATTGTCTACACCGTCCGTCAGTAAGATGGCAACCTTCTCTTTAGCATTTGAATGGGCAAAAAGCTTGGAACTCATGAACAGTGCTTCATAGAGTGCTGTTCTCTGTGTTCCTGCCACACCTACATCAATTTTGGAAAGCAGTCTGTTGATACTCTCCTTGTCATAGGTCAACGGCACAGCCACATAGGCAAAGTCTGCAAATATGGTTAACCCAAGCTTGTCATGTTTCCGTTCTTTGACAAAGTCACTAACAATATTTTTAACAATATCAAATTTATTCATCTTCTCCATGGAACCACTGGCATCCAGGATGAGTGAAATTTCATAGCCTTTATTTTTTTCAACCACCACATCATCCTGACTGTAAGGAGAGGCAATGGCGATCGTTAACAATATAAATGCAGACACTTTTAAAAGTGTTTGCATAGAAAAGCGTTTTTTACCTACTTGCTTAAAGAGTGCGAAGTTAGGAAAAATAAAACGTTCATTTTTCTGTTTACAAAACTTCAGGCATATCAACAGAAGTACGAGCAGCAAAAAAAGGTAGGGGTACTCAAAATGTATGTTATGTAACATTGCTATGCTCCTTTATCATTTTTATCATTTCCTGTTTATCGGACTCACTTAACACCGGTACTTCTTTTTTGTATTTATAGATTTCCAGTTTGTCCAACAGTCTGTGAAAGGCTTCATTTTCCTTTTCATCGGTCAACACATGCATATTTTCAGAAAATTCATACACGGCCTCTTTTGTATCGGAAAAGTCCAATGCTTTCAGGTTCTCTACTGCCTGTTCCCTTTTGCTTAAACGTCTGCGTCTTTTTCTTGTCGGTTTTTTAAGCCAAAAATAAAGACCGAGTACAATGACCAGCACTCCTACAATGAGAGAGATGAGCATAAGCAGCGAATTGTCAGGTACGGTCATCAATGGTTTAATGTCTTTTAATCCTTGCATCTTCCTACCTCACTAAATTATTTAATTTATAAAAAGGATCTTCATCTGTATAGAGTTTTGTATAGCGTATATTGTGCGCTTTAAAGTGCCCATACAGTTTGGTATCTCTTTTTTCTATTTCTCTCTTGAAACGTGCCAGCATGCCGCTGTCTATGTCAAAAGTATCTTCATTCATGGTCGTGGGGTCCAGCAGACTCACTTCACCGCTGAACACAGGATCTTCTTCAAAATGGTCTCTGACGATCACGGCATAGATCTCATATTTCGCAGCCAGAAAAGAGAGATCCATCTCTTCATAAAAATCACCTATGAGAAAGACGATCGATTTCTGTTTCACGCGGCTTAGCAGATAGTCTGAAAAAGCAGCGTAATCTACTTTTTTATCCAGTACTTCCAGGCTGAGTGCTGCAGGTACAATGTCGTTGAGCACCGCAATATTTTTTGTCGGTTTTCTAAAATATTCTTCTTTATCTGAAAAAAATATGCTTGTCAGGTTGTCACCATTCTTCATGACGGAATATCCCAGCAGGGAAAGTGCCTCTGTCATGACTTCCTGCTTCATACGGTGACTTCCAAAGTAGATACTTCCGCTGCTCATAAATGCAAGCACCACATCAAGTTCCCGCTCTTCTGTAAAAAGATTAATATAGGGCTCACCCGACTTTGCTGTTGCTTTCCAGTTGATCTTCCGTACATCATCTCCAAACTGATACTCTCTTAATTCCGAGAAATCCAGTCCGTTCCCTATAAATGCTGTCGCATTATTTCCAAGGTTTTGGCTAAATATCTTTCGTCTTGTTTTAACAAGTATTTCTTTTGCAACTTGCGATATCATCATGCATCCTTACGGTAAAGGAAGATTTTTCATGATCTGCTGTATCACAAAATCTGCCGTTACACCCTGCGCTTCCGCTTTATAGTTAAGGATAATACGGTGACGTAAGATATCCGGTGCGATCTCTGCAACATCGACAGGGGTCACAAAATCTTTCCCTTTGATGATCGCCATGGCTTTTACTGCTTTGTAAAGGTTAATGGAAGCCCTTGGACTTGCCCCATACTCAATATATTCTGAAATATCCGAGATACCGTATTTTTCAGGATCTCTCGTTGCAAAAACAATATTTAATATATATTTCAACAGGGCATCATCCACATGTATCTCTTTGGCATCTTCTTTAAGTCTATGCAGTGTTTCTTTATCGACCACTTTGGAGATGGCACCAAAAGCATCGTTGGCAACACGTTTGACGATCTCAAACTCTTCATCGAAACTGTTGTAGTCTACGATCACATTCAGCATAAAACGGTCGAGTTGTGCCTCAGGCAGTTTGTAGGCACCTTCCTGTTCCACAGGGTTTTGAGTCGCAAGTACCAAAAAGGGGTCATCAAGCTTATAGGTTTCTTCACCAATGGTGATCTGACGTTCCTGCATCACTTCGAGAAGTGCCGCCTGTACTTTTGCCGGAGCCCTGTTGATCTCATCTGCCAGTAAAAGGTTGGTAAACGCTGGTCCTTTTCTTACTCTAAATACAGCATTCTTCTGATCATAGATCTCCGTTCCGGTAATATCGCTCGGGAGCAGGTCCGGGGTAAACTGTATTCTTTTAAAGTCCAGGCCAAGTGCATTTGAAAGTGCGTTGATCGCAGTTGTTTTTGCCAGTCCCGGTACACCTTCAACCAGCACATGTCCATCACTGATCAAGCCTATGAGAAGAGCGTTGATCAATCTGTCGTGTCCGACAACTACTTTTTGAACTTCATTTTTTATGGAAGAGACGATTGTATTATTCATGTTAAATTCCTTAGTATTGTTATTTATGAAATAAGTGTATGCGAAAAAATTTAACAACATCTGTTAGCTGGCTGACAGATGTAATGAATTTAGGGGGTGATGCGGTGTATAAGCATAGGGGAGTATGATGATCGGGTTCAGATCAAATAATATATGAATTAAACTTTTTTAAGCCTTTTAAGATACCCTTTTCGACTTTAGAAAGTGACAAAAAGGCGCTAAGTTCCTCTTCTCGACAGGAACTTGTCAATACATCAAGATTCATATCCACTCTCTTCTCTGCGGCTTCTATCTCTTTGATATGTTGTGCTTTATTTTCAAAATTGGCTTCTATGCTTGTGAGGATAAAAGTGCGTACCTAGGTAAAATCAGAATTTACATAGTGTGTGGGTAAATCATACTTCCCACAAAAAAGATTAACAAACCACTCCTTTATTTTGGTGCGGCGATATGCGATAATCTCTTTTTTTTTCAAAAACTGTGCGCTCTTACCAAAACCCCAAATATAGTCATGAAAACCATCGATGAATTCATCTGCCAAACTTTCCATGCGTGGGTAAAGTCCCTTGAGTATCGACGCTTTTTATTTTAAAACTCCTCACATTCCTGATGCTCAAGTTCTTTTCCAAATCGTTCTTCAAACATCTCCAACCGCTCCATCTTTGCATGATGTTTCATGTTTAGCAGTACGAAGCGGTAAGCCACATAAATTAATACAGGCCAAACACAATACCATATTATCGCATCAATATATTCCATTTTAAACTCCTTCTAATAGTGATGTGGATCATTTTTAATCTCATCCACAGTAATTTTTT
>JALSUP010000028.1 GCA_027071315.1 Sulfurovum sp. | reverse complement strand
CTCTAAGCGTCGTGTCGTAGTATTGTAATGATGCAGGACTCGGGTGCTTTCATAGTATTGCTCAGTAAAGGCGCCGGCGGAGTTGGTGTGAATGCCTTGCCAATAGGGTGTTTCACCATCATCAATGGCCACTTTTGAGAGGTAGCCGTACTGGTTGTAGTAGTTGGTGGGATGAGCGGCATTACCACGCTCATCTTCGGGGTAGAGGGTGGTTTCAATACGGCTGTAGTCATCGTAGGTGTAGCGGATGGTGAAATCTTCATTATCAATACGAGTAATGCTTTGGATGGGGCGTAGCAGGTCATCGTAGCGCAGTTCTTTGCTAAAATTGGCGCTATTATAGGTTTTAAGCAGTTTACCCAGACGTGGCTGATAGCCAAAGCGTTGTTCATCTGTGGGGAGTTGGTCGTAGAGCCAGTATTCATCGGGGTCATTGCAGCTGCCACAGGTGATGTGGCGAGCAATTTTGCGCCCAAGTAAGTCATATTCTAGGCTAACTTGTTGACCTTTGGCATCGCTCTGGCTAATGAGTTCACCTAGGGCATTGTAACGGTAGATCCACAGTCCCATATCGGGGTCTTGGGTGCTTTGTTTTTCACCTCGGATATTGTAGGTGTGGATGATTTGATTGCCCATACTGTCGGTACTGCGGGTGAGATTGCCGGCGGCATCGTAGTCTAGGTGTAATTGGTTCCCTTGGGCATCTTGGGTGACTAAGGTATGCCCTAGGCTGTTTTGGGTTTCTATGGTGCTTTGGTTGTTGGCATTGGTGCTGGTGATGCTTAAGCCATGATAGCTTAGGGTGGTGATGCCGCTAATGGGGGAGTCACTGAGCACGGGACGACTGAGCACATCAAATTCGGTGCGGGTGATGCCATTGTCTTCACCGCTAAAGTGGGGGGCCACTTCGGCATAGGTGCGTCCTTGGGCATCGTAGCGGGTACTGCTGTAGATGGCCTTGCCTTCAAAGGAAATGTGTTTGCTGGCAATGGCGCGGTCGCGTTTATCGTAGTAGGTAATGATGGGGGCACTGCCA
>JALSUP010000027.1 GCA_027071315.1 Sulfurovum sp. | reverse complement strand
CAAATCATCAAGTACAATGCCTATGAGTGAGTTAAAAGTACTGGTAGAAGATCCGTCTCCACTACCTGAAGATTATCGTCCACCCAAGCCAAATCGCTTGTTGGTAAAAGGTGCAATGCTAAAGACAACAGCCACAACATTTTCTATTAACTATATAGCAGCTGGAGGTCAAGACCTTTGGGGTGAAGCCTGTTATGAATTCCCGGAAGAAGCAAAAGTCAATTTTGAAGCGGCTGCTTCGATCTGGGCAAACAGTATCGATACGGATGTGCCGGTAACCATACAGGCATGTTGGGCAAACTTTCCGGGGAACACATTAGGGTATTCCGGTGGCTATGTTCAGTCTAATTTTCCAAATGCACCGGTTGCAGATACCTATTATAAACCTGCTTTGGCAAATTCATTGGCCGGATCAGATCTTAATTCAATTTATGACATGTACATCACATATAATAGCTCGTATAGCTGGTATTATGGTACTGATGGAAATACACCGGCAGGTAAAATGGATTTACTTTCAGTTGTTTTACATGAGGTAGGACATGGATTAAATTTTAGTGGAGGAATGAACTATGACTCAGGTACCGGTTTAGGATCTTACAATGAATACCCAAATATCTATGACAGAATGATCATTGATGGCTCAGGAGATGCATTATTGGATCTGACGAACAATTCAACAGAGATGGGTGATGCACTCATTTCAGATAATCTTTTCTTTGCGGGGGTACATGCCAATGCTGCCAATGGTGATAGTCCGGTAAAGATCTATGCTCCAACTACCTGGGTAGGAGGTTCAAGTTTTTCACACTTGGATTACAATACTTTCAACAATACGGATAACCAGTTAATGGTATATGCCATCTCAAAGGGTGAAGCGGTACATAATCCTGGTGATGTCACACTGGGTATGTTCCAGGACATGGGTTGGAAGGTAGCCTCAGAACCCACACCAAGTGTAAATCCGGCTCTCATTATGTATTTGTTGAATTAGATATTTGCACAGATCCTAATCCCTTATGGCTATACATATGGGAACATTTCTGATTTC
>JALSUP010000026.1 GCA_027071315.1 Sulfurovum sp. | reverse complement strand
CAATGTCGTTCTTGTTGCAAAAATCTCTCTGTCGTAAATTATACCAATTATATTTCCATATTACTGAAATAAATTGTATCTTTGCCTTATGGGAAAGAAAGCAGACATAAGAATAAAAGAAAGTCTTTCGGAACTTGAACAGCTTTATAAGAAGCAAAAAAATTCCAGAAAGAAGTTACGGGTAAAGAGTTTAATCTTGACGAAAAAGAATAAGTTTTCAAACAGGACACTTTTGGCCGAACATCTCGGTGTGAGTCCAAAAACCCTGTATACCTGGACATTAAATTATAAAAAGTATGGGTTAGAAAAGATGCTGACCATATCAAATGGCGGTAAACGTTGGCAGGTAGTACCAGATGAACTGTATACAGTTTTGGAAACAAAGCTCAATGACAGTGAGAACCCATTGTTGGGTTACCAGGATGCTGTCATCTGGGTTGAAAAACAAATAGGTATCAAACTGAACTACCAAACATTAAGGGCTTATATGAAAAGGCATTTCGGTACCAAGCTAAAAGTACCCAGAAAATCACATTACAAGAAAGATGACCAGGCCACAGAGGCCTTTAAAAAAACTGCCGTGCTTGTTAGAGAACATTAGAATCGGACTAAATAAAGATAATAACGGCAACAAAGAAAATGAATACGAATCTATCAACTTATATTTTCAGGATGAGAGTCGGTTTGGTTTAATGACGCACATAGGGAGGTGCCTGACGGCTAAAGGGGTAAAGCCTGTTGTTCGGTACCAACATGCTTTCAAAAACACATACCTGTATGGATGCTTTTCCCCGATAAACGGTGACTCTTTCGTTTCAGAAATTGCAGGGGTATCCAGTGAAATATTTTACAACTATCTGGTAGATTTCTCCAGGCACAGACCGAAAGAATACAAGATAGTAATCATAGACAATGCAGGGTTCCATTCGCTAAAAAACTACACGTTACCAGATAATATACACCTGTTAAGGATTCCTCCCTATACACCAGAATTGAACCCGGCTGAAAAAATATGGGGATACATAAAACAGCATTACAAAAACAAAGTCTTTGA
>JALSUP010000025.1 GCA_027071315.1 Sulfurovum sp. | reverse complement strand
GTGAAAAGTAAGTGGTGCGGGTAGGGGATGTCACTACCACTTCGGCTCCTGTTTTGGTGAACTTGTCACTGTCTTTGCCTTCCACATCAAAAACAGCCTTGTCTTTAGGATCATTTTTAATGATGGCGACTTTACGTTCTTTTATTAGTACTTTGGCTACCTTCTCAACGATGGTGGTCTTCCCACTTCCGGAGGGTCCTGTAAATGCAACTGCAACTCTTTTTTTCACTTCTGCCCTTTTAACTATATATTGTGGATTATACATTAACCTTTATTGAAACTATGTTAATATGCATCAAAACTAAGGGAGAGTAGATGCGTCACACCTTGTTACTGAGTATGACCGCGCTGCTCATTGCGGGATGCAGTTCAAAAGAAGAGAAAAGCTTTACGCATATTTATGAAAATAACAAGGCATACCACGCCAAACTGCAAAAAACAGAAAAAACACAGCTTTATGACGGTGAAGTGACCAAAGCGATGCTGACAGCGACCTATCTCTTTACCCCGACGAAAGATCAAAATGACACACGTGACGAAAGGTTCATTGTGGGTCTCTATATTGAAGATGACGGGTCTGAAGAGGGTTACAGTGATTACAATCTCACTTTAAACGGTACCGCTCCCAAAGCTGTCAAAGCGTTAAGTATGCATGACCCCCTCCTGAAAAATATTTCATTTCGCTCAGAGTGGAGCCGGTTCTATCTCTTTACCTTTCCCCATACCAAAGCAAAACGTTTCTCTTTGATCTTTGAGAGTGACGCTTACGGCAAGGGAAAACTGCACTTTGCAAAAGTTGCAAAGTACGTCTTTACGAAAGAGGCGTTTTAAATTATGAGCGTATAGGGTTATGAGAGGTGCCCTTATCTGAATTTATCTGTTTTTGAAGGGTCGGTAAGGATCTCCATAAAAGGCAGCATACGTGTCGGTTTTCCAAGCTTATTGAGATAAATAACATAGTTCGTCAAGACTCTTTTCCCATACTCTCTTGCTTCGGCATTGGTCATTTTTTCCATACTCAGGTAAGGTTCAAAAGGGCCTTTTCTAAAGTAATTCTTTTTTCTTATGAGCTTTCTCGTAAAACCGATACCGCCATTGTAGGCATAGGCAACAAACAGAGGATGGTAAAGATATTTGTTCAGGTAGTCAAGGTGGAAGTCTGCATACTCAATGGCCTTTTCAGGCTTGAAAATATCATCATAATCAATGCGCTGACCCTTCTCTTTGGCAACATGGTCAATGAGAAAAGGCATGAACTGCATCATACCCAAAGCAAATGAACGTGAAACCGAAGCCGGTACAAAACGGCTCTCCTGTCTGGCAATGGCATAAATGAGTGCCTGTCTCTCTTTTGAGAATTTACGCATGGTCGATCTGTAAGGAAAAGGAAAATATGACTTCCTGTAGTTACAGGCCTTGGCCTTTAAGTAGGTATGCATGCCAACAGTGGCTTTTGACTCACAAATGTCAGCAAGGTCTTCAAGGTCAGTAGAGGGAAGGTTCATTTTTGCTTTTATCTTCGCCCAGTGGATCGGGTTGGTCTCATCAATGCCAAAGACGGTACTCTTTCGTATGGAAGGGGTCACTATGGAACGCGGGTATTTACCCTTGACAATATCTGCGGCTAACAGTGTGTACATATTGATGTGGTAACTTTTTCGCAATTTTCTGAGGTAAGACTTTTTATTCGTCACTTTATAGAGCCAGAAAAGGCATTTGTCTTTTTCCCAGCGGTCTGTGTATTGCTTGTAGGCGGCATTGAAGTACTGGGCAGCTTTTCCGAGATTGTTACGCTCCACCATTTTAATGCCGTACTGAAAGGCTACATTGGCGTTGGATTTGGCACGCCAGTCTGTTTTGGATGCTCTGGTCGGTGCGGGTTTTCTTTTGGGGATAGAGGCCGTCTGCCCTGTTTTTTTCTTATACGCTACTTTGAGTTTTTTGTTAAGATATTTTGCCTCTTTGATGATGGCTCTCGCCTGCGAAGAGGTGGTACTTCTCTGTTGTAAAAAGCGCCAGATGTAGTAGTCTTTCTCAACACTCAAAGGCATACTCTTCACCTGGCCGTAAGAGAATGTTTTGGCGATCAGAGCAGTATTTCCGGTCCATAGCAGTAAGGCAGTGAAAATAACAGTTCTGATCATATGCTATCCAAACAGTGTATTTCTGACAATAATGTCTATGAGCTGAAGCCCGACAATAATGACAATAGGCGAGAGGTCAATGCCGGAGATGATCACAAAAGGCATTTTCCGTCTGACAAAAGCAAACGCGGGTTCCGTAAGACGGTAAAGTGCCTGTACAACAGGGTTGTTGGGGTCAGGTCTTACAAAACTGAGAAATGAAGCAATAATAATGATCCAGATATATACAGTCATCAGCGAGCGTAAAAGTCCATAAATTTCAAACATCATGAGGCTACCTCCAGTAGGTATGGTTTAATATAGGTGTAAAGGTCACGTAATTCAGGACCCTGTTCAGTGCCGGTGAGCAAAAGTCTCAAAGGTTTAACAAAGTGCTCCCCATTGAGTCCGCTCTCTTTCATCATCGTTGATTCAAACTCCTCAAAGGTGTTGATCATCGGTAGATCAGCAATAATGTCACGCATAAGCTTCATCTCCTTACTCCATTGATCTTCAAAATCCTTGGGGGAGAAAATAGGCCGTACCTTGGCTTCAAGCTCTTTGATGGTAGAGGCCTCTTCCAGATAAAGCTTGGCCATTTTACCAATATCTGCATCTGCAAATCCGAAGAGAGTAGAGAGACGCTTGTCATCTATCCTTTTTAAATGTGCTCTGTTAATGAAACGCAGTTTTTCAATGTCAAATTGGGCAGGAGATGTTGAAATATTCTCCAGTTTAAACCACTCTATTGCTTCCGGCAGGGTAAAGACTTCCTGGGGAGCATGACTGTTACCCAAAAGCAGCAGATAGTTCAAAATAGCATCAGGAATGAAACCCTCTTCAAACATCCACTGTACGGTAGAAGCATCATCACTTTCGCTCATCTTCTTCCCCTCTGCATTTAAGAGAGAGGGTAGATGTGCATACTTTGTCTCATCGTCATAAGCCAGTTGTGTTTTAATATGTTTTTGTCTGGGTGTATCACTCAAATGCGCTTCACCTCTAATAATGAAGTTCACACCGGAAATCATATCATCACAGGCACAGGCAAAATTATAGCTTGGTGTACCATCGGCACGCAGGATGACAAAAGAGTCGACTTCAGCGGGAGTAGAGACAATATCCCCTTGAATGAGGTCATGGCTGACAATGTCATGTTCAGGTTTTTTAATGCGAATGACAAAAGGCGTACCGCTCTCTTTGAGTTTTGCATGCTCTGCTTTGTCCACATCATGACAGCGACCGGAGTAGCGGTATGCGGTGTTGTTCTTTTTAGCATCTTCTCTCTCTGCTTCCAACTCCTCTTCTGTACAGGTACAGACAAATGCTTTTCCCTCTTCAAGAAGACGAATGGCCAATGTCTGATGCATATGCAAGTGTTCACTCTGGTGAAAAACACTCTCATGCTTTATAGCGAACTTTTCAAGGATCTGCATGATCTCCGTGTCTTTACCTTCAATGTTTCGCTCTTTATCCCCATCTTCAATACGAATTAAAAAAGGTTCATTCCTCTGCTGTGCTACAAGGTAATTCACAATGGCAACACGCAGGTCCCAAATGTGTATATCCCCAGTAGGAGAGGGTGCAAATCTTAGCATATATTCAGCTCCAGTAATAGTTTATGATATTATAGACCTTTTTACTGAAACTGCTTTTAAGTAGTGAGAATTAAAAGTAAATGACGTGCTACTTATCAATCATGCTATAATTAAAAAGAGTTTTTAGTATATAAGGAGAAAAAGATGAAAGCGCAGTATGTAAAAAGGTTTTACGACCCAAAGACAGGAAGTGGGATCGTTGAAGAGGAGTGGAATGCCATTCGGATCCGAAGAAAAGAGCTGGAGCTCGAAAAAAGACCAAAGACACAAAAAGAAGAAACGGCTAAAATGGCAGAACCGGATCTTATAGACCAGTCTCCCTTCGATACCTTTGCCATCGCTCTTTCGGGAGGGGGTATACGATCTGCCACATTTAACCTTGGTTTCCTCAAAGCCTTGAATGAAAAAGGCATTTTCAAACATGCTGACTATCTTTCTACTGTATCCGGCGGAGGGTACATTGGAAGCTTTGTTCAGAACCGTTTAAGAGACACACATAATTATGATACCCTTTTTGAAAAAGAGAAGATTGAGCATCTTAAAGCCCACGGGGATTATTTGAGACCGGGAAAAGGTATCAGGAAACTTTTCGAGAGCTTTAACTTTTATCTCAATACTCTGATACAGATATTGTTGCATGCTATCTGGTTTATTCTATTCTTTGTTTTTATACATTATATGTTCATGTATGTGGGAGAACGTTTACTGGAGGTACCGGCATCCATAAAATCAACACTGATCATTTTATTGGGAGCAGTCATGTTGTGGTATTATTTCTTGCATTCTCTACGCCATATTTCAAGAAAACTCTGGTCGGCGAAATATCTCTACTATATCACTTCTGCCCTGGTCATACTTATTGGTCTGGCAAGCTACAGCAGTATAGAGATGAATACACTTACCCATATCTATCCCAAATATGTTGATAATATATCTTTTGTATTTTTATTTATAAGTATATTGATCTTCATAGGTTTAGTTGCCAATCCGAACATTCTCTCAATTCACCGCTTATACCGTTTTCGTCTGAAAGATGCTTTTCTGAAAGGCAGCAATAAAAAGCTTTATGCATTGGCAGAGGAAAATGAAGATGGAAAGTGGACTTTTGCTCCCTATCCGCTCATTAATACTACGCTTAACCTCCAGGCAGACAGAACAGTATCAGGGATGAAAAGTTGCGATTATTTTCTTCTGTCTCCATTTTACTGTGGCGCAAAAAGTACAGGCTACACGCCTACAGATAAAACAGAATATAAGCGTATGACTCTCGCAACAGCTTTGACCATTTCCGGTGCAGCGGTCAATCCGAGTATGGGATACAAGTCAAACAGACTGATGTCTTTTTTTATGACACTGTTGAATTTAAGACTTGGATATTGGGCGCTCAATCCAAAGATATTACAAAATACCCCTTATTCGGATATCTCCGGATTAAAATCATATTTTTCTGCTGCTATGAGAGAGATTGCTGCAAAGACAGCAAAAAAAGTGGACTATGCTTTGACACTCTGGCCCTATTATAATATTGCAGAGCTTTTGGGTACCATGCACTCACGCAGGATCAGGGTCAATCTCTCTGACGGTGGCAACATCGAAAATCTTGCTGTATTTGAACTGCTTAGGAGAAAATGCAGGCTGATCATTGCATCTGATGCCGGGGCAGATCCTGATTATACTTTTTCCGATCTAAAGAATCTTCTCATACGGGCAAGGAACGAGCTGGAGATCAGTATTGAGTTTTCGGAAGAACAGGATCCTGAAAAGATCATACGACCCAGTCTTAGAACAGGGCAAAGTCAAAAACATTATGTCATTGGAAATATCTATGCCTTGGAAGAGTCAGGAGAAGAAAAAGAATGGATTGGGTATTTTGTCTATGTGAAAGCTTCTGTTACGGCACAGAGAGAAAAACTCTCTGCCGAGAAGAAGAAAAATGATTTTTACTCTTACAAGAATTATCATCCTGATTTTCCTCATGAATCAACTGTAGATCAGTTCTTTGACGCAGAACAGTGGGAAGCCTATAAGACACTGGGTGAAGAAATAGGAAATGATCTTTTTAAAGATTTTAAAGGAGTGGTATCGATAGAAGGTCTTATGGACTATTTTGAAAAACAGGAGAAAGGTTAAAAACCTGTCTGCTCTCTATCGTATATGCGTATAAGTAGAGAGCGTAACTTTTAGATTCAATATTATGAAAATAAAGTATTGCAAAAATATTTAATTATTTCTTTTTACTTCTGTTTTCAGGACTCTTCTTCCTGTTCTTAAAAGCGGTCTGTTTCTTTCGTTTCTCCATACGCTTTTTATGGAAGTCAAAACCGCCTTTACGCTCAACGAGTGATTTCTTCTTAGGCTGTTTCTGTCTTGGTTGTTTGTCGGTCAGTTCAAAACCGGGGTGGATCTCTCTTTTGATGCTAAGACGCAAGTCTTTCTCGATCTTTGAAAAGGCATTGTAATCGTGTGCTGTCAAGAAGGAGATGACCTGTCCCTTATGACCTGCACGTCCAGTTCTTCCGACTCTGTGTGTAAAATCATCGGTATGTTCGGGTAGGTCGAAGTTCATCACCATTTCAAGCTGTGGAATGTCTATTCCTCTGGCTGCAATATCTGTGGCAACCAGCACCTGTGTTTTTCCGCTTTTAAGCAGGGCGAGCGATTTGGCACGGCTTCCTCTGTTCAAGTCTCCGTGTATGACGGAAACACGGATCTTCTTTGCTTTGAGGTATTCGTAAATTTTATTGGCTTGCTCTTTGGTCGAGGTAAAAAGAAGCACCTGGTGAAGATGCTTGTCTTCTATGAGTTTCGCCACCAGTTCGGCTTTTCTCTTCTTGTCCACTTTATAGGCTTTGTGCACAATGAAGTCAACAATGTCTCTTCTCTGACTCACTTCCACAATGGCAGGATCCTTCAAGAACTCTTTGGCAAGTTTTTTGATGTTCTGTGAAATGGTTGCAGAGAACATCATGGTCTGCCGCTGTGCTTTACAGTAGTTCAAAATGGCTTTGATCTCATCGAGAAAACCGAGGTCAAGCATCGTGTCTGCTTCATCGAGAATGACCGTATTGACATTCTCAAGGTTTATCTTCTTCTCCGCGATCAGACTCTGCAGACGTCCCGGTGTCGCCACAATAATGTCAGCTCCTGATCTGATACGCTCAATTTGCGTACTTTTGGGAATTCCCCCCTGGATCTTGACATTTTTAATGTCCAGATACTTTCCGAAATCATTGATGGAACGTGACACCTGATCGACCAGTTCAATGGTCGGCACAATGATGAGTGCACGGATCACTTTCTGCTCTTTTTTAACTACTTTTTGCAGCTTGTTGAGTAATGGCAGTACATAGGCAGCCGTTTTTCCTGTACCGGACTTGGAAGCCCCGAGTATGTCCACCCCTCTCATCGCAACAGGGATGACCTTGTTCTGTATGGCTGTGGCATTCTCATACTTGGCTGCTTCTATGGCCTTGAGAATATCAGGATGTAAATTTAATTTTTCAAATGCTTTGATGGCATGTCCTTTTGACATAAAATATTAATGACATTATAGCCAATTTTATTTGCCGGCTGTTTCATACTTTTTTCTGCTTTATATTCACTGACTTTAGAGCAAACCTTCAAACGTTGTATTGGCCAGCTTTTTCTTGACCACACTTTCGATCACTCTGCTTACAATGCCTTCATCTTCACTTTTCATGGTTTTGACAGCCGAAGCCAACGCACGTATATCGTAGTGACTCGGATAGATCTCGGGAACAGGCTTTTCTAGGTTAAGGAAGCTGTAGACCGCCATGATCGCAGAACGTACCGAATACTCTACGGTAAAGACACAGTCGTCTTTAATTTCGCAGAATTGTCCCAGGAAGGCAAGGTTCACACTGCCTTCTGGGATGACTTCGGGTCTGTCACCTTTGACTCTCGGCATGAACTGACTTGTAATATACGGCATCATCGCAGGTATGACGATACACTCATCAACATAGGCCTGCATTTCATTTTCATTGATCCCCAAATGGTATAGCAGCTCCTGCAGCAGCTCTTTTCCGGAACAGTCACTCATCTTTTTATCGACAAAGTCCCCTTTATTGTCAGGGTAGAGGGCATAGGCCCATGCTACTGTGGTGTCAGCAGGCTGGTTTTTGAACTGCGGCTGTCTGTTGACCGTGACACTGAGCAGCCAGCTGGAGTCTCTGACGGTAATGATCCCGCCGGTGGCTGTTCTGTTGGGAAGAAATTCACGCTCTGCAAAGCTTTCGAGAAGTTTACGTACTTTGGAACCTTTGGCTGTGATGGTGAAAGATTCCCATTTGGACCTGTCGATGTCAGAGCAGAAGACTTCCGGCTTTCCGAAGGCAGCATCTTTTGCCGCTACTTTTTTCCATAAACCCCAGACTGCCCCTTCAGATCTGTCCAGAACGGGTGCCGTATTCATATTGCCAAGCGATGAGTTTTCCGTCATGGAACCATTGGTAAAAAAGACAAGGTCATCCGCACCGGTGTTGATGATTTCTTCCTGACCATCTCTGCTCAGGTGTATGGCTGTGACCGTTTTTTCTCCGTTGTTAATGCTAATATCCAGATCATCAACTGTCGTGTTAAAGAGAAAGTTCACTCCTTTTGACTCCAGGCTTTTCTTCAATGGCAATATGAGAGAATCATACTGGTTGTATTTGGTGAACAGCAGGTCTCGCATGGTACTCATACCGGGAAGAAGGTGAATAAAACGCTGCATATAACGCTTCATTTCAACCACACTGTGCCAAGGCTCAAATGCGAACATACTTCGCCAGTAGAGCCACATATCCGTCTCAAAAAATGAGCTGTCAAAGTACGCTTCCACGGTTTGGGCTCCCAGGTCTTCCTCTTTTGTCATCAGAAGTTTGGTGAGTTCGTGGGTATTTTTTTCATGCAGACCCAGGTCTGTTCTGCGGTGTTTTTCACCTCTGTTGAAAATGACACGTACATTGGAAAAGTTGGGGTCAGTCTCATTGATCTCCCTGAACTCATCGAGTACAGTGCGTCCTTCCTCTTCAAGAGAGGGTACTTCTCTAAAGAGATCCCAAAGACACTCATAATGTGCCTCCATCTCTCTTCCCCCGCGTGCGACAAAACCGTCTTCAGGGTTCCCCGCACCGTCCATGGCACCGCCGGAGAGAGCATCCTGTTCAAAGATGGTGATCTGACTTCCCGTCATATGTCCGTCACGCATCAGGTACTCTGCCGCAGCGAGTGAAGCAATACCGGAGCCAATGAGAAAGGCTCTTTTGTTTTCAATACCTTCAGGTTTACGCGTGTTGATTCTCTGGTAATTATTCATACTCTCTCCTGTCTTTTAGTGTAATTTCTCAGCCACAAGTGCATTGACCACTTTCGGGTTTGCTTTGCCTCCGGTACTTTTGAGTACCTGACCGACAAAGAAGCCCAGAAGTTTTGTGTTGCCTGCTTTAAATTTAGCGACATTGTCCGGGTTCTTTGCAATGATCTCATCAATGATCGGCGCGATGATCGCAGGGTCACTGATCTGTATCAGTCCTTTGGCTTCCACGATCTGTGTCGGGTTCTCTCCGCTTTTGACCATCTCTTCAAAGACCTGTTTTGCGATCTTGCCTGAGATCGTCTCCTCATCAAGCATCCTGACAAGTTCGGCTACCTGTTTTGCAGAGAATTTAAGTGTATCTACGTCATTCTCTTTGAGCTCTCTGGCCACTTCATTTGACACCATGTTGGCCAGGGCTACAGGTGAGTGAAGCGTAGAGAGTGCCTCTTCATAAAAAGAAGAGAGTTTCTCATCACGTGCCAGTGTATTGGCGACTTCACTGTTGAGTTTAAGTTCAGACGTGTACCTGTCATAGCGTGCCTGCTCACTTTCACTCATCGCTGCCACTTCACCGTCTATCTGCTCTTTTTTGGCTTGAGGTTTTTGTTCCTGCTTCGGTGATTTTTTCTTCTTGCCCCAGGAGTCTTTAAGTCCGACAATTTTATTGAACACAGGGTTTTCATCGCTGTAGTCTATGGGGTCAGCATAGAAATACCCCTGTCTCTCAAACTGAAATCTCTCATCTGGTTTCTCGTTGATCACCGCAGGCTCTATCAACGCATTTTCAATCACTTCTAAAGAATTCGGGTTAATGTCTTCTACGCCTTCAGGTGCTTCAGATGAGAAGAGTCTGTCATAGAGTCTGACTTCAACTGTTTTAGCCGCTTTCGCATCCAGCCACTGTATGGCACTCTTCACTTTGATGCCGCTGGTGTCCGAACCGCTTTTGGATGCCGGGTAGTACTCGGCTTTTATCTCTATGATCCTGCCATTATCATCTTTAATGACTTCTTTACAGGAGATAATATAGGCATGTTTCAGTCTCACCGGCTGCTCAGGTGTCAGACGGAAGTAGCCTTTTGGAGGAGTTTCACTGAAGTCTTCACGCTCAATGTAAATTTCACGGGAGAAAGGCAGTTTTCTGCTTCCCTCTTTAGGCACATCATCCGGGTAGTAGGAAGCATCGATCTCTTCAGAACCTTCATAGTTTTCGATGGTCACTTTAAGCGGGTCAAGGACACACATGACACGCGGTACTTTTGGGTTCATGTCATCTCTGATGCAGAATTCAAGCTGTGCCACATCTACCATGGAGTTTGCTTTGGCGATACCTATCTGATCACAAAAAGTTAAAATAGACTCAGGCGTATAACCTCTTCTTTTGTATCCGGCAATGGTCGGTAAACGCGGGTCATCCCAGCCGTTCACCTGTCCGCCTTCAACCAGTTCCAAAAGCTTTCTTTTACTCATCACCGTATAGTTGATGCCAAGTCGTGCAAACTCATACTGGTAAGGGCGTGGCGGTTCAAGCTCAAGTGTGTCAAGTACCCAGTCATAAATTTCACGGTTATTCTCAAACTCAAGGGTACAGATGGAGTGGGAAATACCCTCGATGTAGTCAGAGAGGCAGTGTGCAAAGTCATACATAGGGTAGATCGCCCACTCATTGCCGGTTCTGAAATGATGTGCATGTCTGATGCGGTAGAGTAGGGGGTCACGCATTTTCATATTGGCAGCAGACATGTCTATCTTGGCTCGGAGCACATGTTCACCGTCTTTGAATTCACCCTTTTTCATTCTTTCCAAAAGGTCAAGGTTCTCTTCAACGGTACGTTCACCATATTTGCTTCGTTTTCCTGCTTCTGTCACCGTTCCACGGAATTCTCTCATCTCCTCTTCGTCGATGCTGTCCACATAGGCTTTTCCCATTTTTATCAGCGTGATCGCATACTCATAGAGTTTGGGGAAGTAGTCGGAAGTAAAACGTACATTGCCGTGCCACTCAAACCCCAGCCACTCTATGGCATCTTTGAGTGCTTCGACATATTTGGTGTCTTCTGTCGTTGGGTTGGTGTCATCCATTCGAAGGTTACAGTGACCATTGTAATCACGGGCAATACCAAAGTTGATGGCAATGGACTTGGCATGTCCGATGTGAGGAAAACCGTTAGGCTCGGGAGGAAACCTGGTTATTACCTCTTTATACTTGCCTGCTTTTAAGTCCTCTTCAACGATGGTACGTAAAAAATCTTTTCTTTCACTCATGATAATTAACCCTTTTGTTTTATGGATGATATTTTATCGCATTTAAGGCTTGTAGCATCTTAGCATTATGGGTAGAAGTAAAATACTTACTCCGTATCTACCTTACCACGCAAGCGTTTCTTATTGGCATGTTTTTTCTTCGATGTCAATCGCCGTTTAACTGACCCTTTCGTAGGCTTCGTCCCAATACGCTTTTTTTGACTGACATTCACACTTTTTATCAGTGCTGTCAAACGTGTTAGTGCGTCCTCTCTATTCTGCTCCTGAGAGCGGTGCTGCTGTGACTTGATGACAATGATGCCCTCTTTGGTAATACGTTTGTCTTTAAGCGAGAGAAGTTTGTCTTTGTAAAAGTCCGGCAGTGAAGAGGCGGCAATGTCAAAGCGCAGGTGTATCGCTACGGAAGTCTTGTTGACCTTCTGACCGCCGGAACCCTGTGCCCGTATCGCTTCGAAAGTGATCTCATTTTCGTCTAGTGAAACAGTGTTTGAAATTTTTAGCATGGTCGTCCTTTTTTGCTTATACTATTTGGTGAAATCAATTTTTCCATGATATAGTCATCCATAAAGAACCCACCAGCACCTATTGTTTACTGGTAAGCTTTTTGTCTATGTTTAAAATCTACAACAGCAACAATAAGCTTATCATCTTCAATAAGATAAAAAAGTCTGTAGTTTCCAATTCTATATCTATAGTAGCCTTCTAAATTATCTTTTAATTTCTTTATATTAGCCCCGTAGAATGGATTTTCTCTCAGCTGAGGATATACAAAATTCTGAATTTTTGTATATAACTTGTTATCTATCTTTTTCTTAACTTTTTCAAAAGTTTTAGTTTCGGCAATTTGATATTTAGACAACTGTATAGTCACCTTTTTTGAAATCTTCCAGTCCATTCATTAAATTATCAACAAGCTCTTTGTCTTCTAAAATTTCTCTCATTTCATCTTGTTCAACAAATTGTGATGAAGTGAGGTATTGCATTGTTGCAAACTCAATGAAATTTGAAAGATTTCTTCTTTGCCCATCTGCTGCAAGTTTTATTATATTATAGATTGAATCATCTACTCTCATTGTAACTGTTTTCATGAATATCCTTTGAATATTTATACTTCTAATTATATTCAAATATATTCATTTTGTCAATTTGTTCAACTTTCACATTCAACTTTCACAACTCTCACATAACGGTTGAAGATAGCCAATAAATTTCCGTTAGGTAATTTATTGGCTACTCTGTTTTGTTATCTTGTTAAACACTCATTTTAATTTTATTCGATGCAAACTGATGAATAAGCATCTGAATAATATTCTGATAAGGCACACCACTTTCTAATGCTTTTTTCTTTAACTCATAAATATCATTTTCTCCAACTCTTATAGATATAGCTTTTTTCTTTTGATTTTTTACATAGGATTGCAACTCTTTTATTCTGTTATCAATATCTCCACGACTTTGCCACTCATCATTTTCAACACTTTGAAGTATATCAGTTTCATATTCATCTAAATCTATCATTTGAGATCCTTTGTATTGTATTTTTTATTCATCTTTCTTGATGGAATTATTGTTTTTAAAAATATTGATTTATCATCTTCCACATAAGGTACAAGATAAACATAATCTTTAATCACTATCAAGATAATGAAAATATTTTGATTAGGATATCTTTCTTTATTTGGATGTTCTACATCATCTAGTAAATAGCCATTCTCAAGTGCTAAGATTACATCTTCAAATGAAATATCTCGACTTTTTTTGAGTGTCTCATTTTTTTCAAGGCTATATCTTATTGTTTTACTTTTAAACACATTAATATCCTAAACTTTATATATACAATGTATTTTAATATTATTTGAGATTTTTGTCAAGCTTGAATGGAAGATAACGTTTGACTTGAGAAATAGTTTTGCCCGATAGGGTAAATTATTGGTCGCCTCGTATTTGTTATATCTTTTATTTTCATATAGCCTAAGATTGGATGCAATTTAACTAGTACAATTCTTTTAGTTCTACTGCACGCTTTATAGTTTCTTTGAGCATACAAGTTGCATCATCTTCTAACCCACCGCTACCACTGTACTTATCATAAGAAAATGAACATTTTTGATCCCTGTATTTAATCCATGTTCTTTGCATCTTTTTCAGTTTATTTTGTTTCTCTTTTTGCAATGATTTCATTGTTTTACGATAATTATCATTTAACAATTTATCTTGAATTTTAAGTTCATTGTTGATACACTTTATATAATCATATGTAGTAAATGATTTTTTTGTACATAAGTCAAATTTTTTGCTAGTGCTGTATTTATCAACAAATGTCTCAGCATTAGAAAGTGATGCACTAAGCACACTAACAACAAATAACAAATTAAATAAATTCTTTTGCATGTTTTTCCTTTGATATAACGGTTAAGGAGAGCAATATTTGACCCGCTCTTGGGTCAAATATTGGCTCCTACGTTTTGTTATGTCCTTGCGTTAATGCTGTGTATACTGATTTACAATACTCTCGAAAGCAAAATCAACTTTTTTAACTTTACAAATATCTTTTTCTGTTATGGTTGCCATGTCTAAATCGAAAAGTACAATATTATGTCCATTCCCTAAGGAACTTTTATAGGCTATTCCATCGTATCCAAGAGATTTTATAAATTCTGCAATAATTTGAGTTGGCACATAATCAGAATTAAAATTAGTGTTTGATGTTGGTACAGAGAACGCATTGTCCATATCTGTCCATACTGCTTCTGATTTTTGTTTATCGTCAGGTTCTTTAAGAAAAAACTTCATCTTGCCTTGATGAACTGAAAAGTTAATTATTTTTATGGGGTAGCTACTTAGCTCCTCCTATGCTATAATTACGTATGAAATCATCGAAAAGTGCATACGAAAACGAAATATTAATAGCAGGTAAGGATTATCCACAGACATATCGAGAGTTTGT
>JALSUP010000024.1 GCA_027071315.1 Sulfurovum sp. | reverse complement strand
TGATTTGATGTGTATGGGTTTAAATTTTGTTTTGTATGTGGGATTTGTTTGTAAATGTATGATTTTTGTCGGGGTGGGGGCACCCCGACCTACGCGAGGATGTGCAATATAGTTTTGCTTACTGTGGTGGCAAGCCGAATTTTCCGCCTGTGCTGCTTTTTGTTTTTACTGCAAAATCACCATTGGTCTGGTCTGCTCCCAACACGGACATCGTGGAGACTGCTGCGGGTTCTGCTACAGAGTCGAAGTCACTCTCATCTACTGTTCCAAAGACCCAGCGGAACGTTCTTGTATGCATACCCTGCATACCAAGATCGGCATTTTTAAGTTCTGCCAGGGTATAGACCTGATGGTTATCTACATCTGCGAGTTTCAGTCTTTCCTGATTGGCTATATTGAGCTGCATCAGTTCTTCATAGGTCACATTGCCATTTTCTTCTGTGGAGAGTATAACATTCAGGGCATCATCGGTATCGATGCTTATTGCTGCGTTGGAGAGGTCAATGGTATGTTGATTTTTGATCTGGAATGTCCATACTCTTTTAGCGCTTACAAATTCACTGATATCGAAATGACGATAATCTGAAAAATAGTCTCCATTATTGTCATCCCATTCTGTCTGGGGGAAGACCACTTGTAGGATAGCAGGTCCGTAATTGGGGATATCATGCTGGTCTTTTCCGAGGTCACTTTGTGTCAGTTCACCGAACACACCGGCTGTGCTATGGCTATAGACCTGACCGTTACTGTCTGTTGCACTGATCTTGGTACGGACATACCAGCCGGCAAGTTTTGTCACGGAAGCATTTGCCAATGCATTATCATTCTGGTACCGTGCATCGATCTGCTGCATTGCGGTAAAGGGGTTACTGCTCAGAGGTTCATTGGGTTCTTCCGGGGTCACTTCCGGGTTTTGTGCAGGTGTTGTTTCCAGGTTATCACCGTTGTTGGCATTGGAAATAGTTTCTTTCGCTGTTGATGCCACCGTGGATGCTGCAGCATCGGCTGTCTCTGCGGCACCCGTAGTTCCGTCGCCACATCCGTTCAGAAGGAGGGTTAGGGTTGCTACTG
>JALSUP010000023.1 GCA_027071315.1 Sulfurovum sp. | reverse complement strand
CCTTCGTATAATAAATTAATCAACCAAATCGTTAAAATATGGTTGGTGTTCATAAAGACTCACAGTTTTCACAAAAGCTAATAGCAAACAAGTTTCTTTCCTTTTTGGACTTTGGTACCAGCATAAAAAACGTCTTGTGTTAGCTTTAAAAAATCATCTATAGGATGCTAAGGAGAAAGTTAAATTTCTACCTTGTATAACACGAAGCTATGAGATCTTAAAACTAATTTTACAAGGGGTTATTATGTTTTATGTTGGAATCGATGTTGCTAAAGAAAAGCACTATGTTTGTATTTTAGATGATACTCAAGAGATGGCATGCAAGCCTTTTTGGATTCATTCAGATATTCTTGGATTAGGTGAGCTTATCAAACGTATCGCTAACTTATCTTTAGATGCAGATGACTTTGTCATTGCAGTAGAGTCAACGGGTGCGTTTAGTGAGAACCTCTATGAATATATCACAGATAGTGGCTATAAATGCACCTTGCTTAATTCATATCAAACAGCCAAGTATAGGGACTTTAGTACGATGAAGAAAGTTAAAAATGATGCAATTGATGCCTATGTTATTGCTGAGTTATTGGCAACGGGTAAGTACAAAGAGAGTTATATCAGTTCAGGTGACTTTCATTCATTGAAGGTATTAGGAAGACTAAAGCGTTCATTAGCGGATAAGATAAAAACCATCAAGAGAGAAATCTCTACTGTGATGGCGACTGTCAATCCTGAGATTACGCGAGTTTTTCCAAATATATTCACTAAAACAGCCTTAGCAGTCATTAAAGTTTACCCTACCGCGGTAGAGATGCAAAAAGCAACGCCAAAGAAGCTGACTAAGTTATTTCGTCATATCAAAGGTAACAACTTCTCTGAGGATAAGGCTAACTTCTTAATAGACTTAGCCTCTACCTCAGTGTATACTGGTCGTGCTTATGAAGCAAGAGCTTTAATGATCACTACCAATATTAGGATATTAGAGCTTTTAAGTCAAGAAAAAGACGAAATTGAATCTCAAATCAAAGTTCTTATTGAAACTACAATGGATGAAGCTTTAGAAGAACCTATTGAAAA
>JALSUP010000022.1 GCA_027071315.1 Sulfurovum sp. | reverse complement strand
AAACAATTCTATCCAGTATGGCATCTGCAATGGTATTGTTGTTGAGATAGTTATACCACTCTGAGACCGGAAGTTGTGAAGTGATGATCGTTGAATTTATATTGGTTCTGTCTTCAATGATTTCAAACAGGTTTGTGGCATCATCATCCACCATGGGAGAAACCCCAAAGTCATCGAGTATCAGTAGTCTGAACCGTGAGTATTTTTTGAGAAGGTTAGTATAGGTTCCATCAATTCTGGATATTCGTATCTCTTCAAGCAAGGTAGGTGTTCTTACGTAGTAAACTTTGATTCCATCATAGATTGCACGATTAGCAAGTGCTTGGGCCAGGAAACTTTTTCCAGTACCTGTTTTTCCCGTAATAATGACATTCTGTTTGGACTCAATGAAGTTCAATTGTGCAAGAGACTGTATCTGAGCTTTGTCTATCCTTCTATCAGGCTTATAGTCTATGGCATCGAGTGCTGCCTGTTTGTCTTTGATCTTTGAGAGCCTGTGATTCATAGTGATACGTTTGTTCTTTAAAAATATCTCCTGAGCATCAAGCAGTTGATACACTCTCTCTTCAAAGCTCATGGAGCTGTATGAAACATCTTCGCTTTGTCTTTGGTAGGCTTCTTTGAACCCCTGGTACCCAAGAAGGTTTATCTTTTCTGTCAGTTGTGCATGTGTCATAGTTTTCTTTCCTTATTTTTTCTTTGTTATGTTATTTACTTGTAGGTATCAGGACCACGAAGGTTCTCATGGGTATCAAAGAGTGTGGGTACTTTATAATTTTCATTATTGACACTCTTTTGCAGATAGAGTTTTTTATCTAAAATAGAGATGATGGATTTCACTCTTAATATGCGATGTGCTGTAGCGTACATCAGTGCTAACTCCAACTCTGTGCTACCATATCTTTTTGCCAAAGAGAGTACGGCGACGATTTGACGATAGGCATTGGCTTTATGCTCCACAGCTTCAAAGGAGTCCTCTACAAATATAGAACTGTATTCACCAATACTCTTTGCCCAGCTTCTTAATCTCTCTGGATTCATTTTCTCATGAATATACTGATGGTCATTTGGCATATGCTCGTGCAAG
>JALSUP010000021.1 GCA_027071315.1 Sulfurovum sp. | reverse complement strand
TAGGTGTCGATGGTGGATTGGAATTCGATTAATAGGTAGATGTAAATCCAGTTGTTTTTATATTGAACTCGCCAAATAATATCATCTTCACGCTCACGAAAATCATCGCTGACATAATGGCCATTGACTTTTTCAAGGGTCTTGAAGTTCAACTCGTCTACCCATGGCTCATGGACAAAGCCTGTGAGTAAATCGGCGACTAGCTCTGGGCTGGAAAATAGGCGTTTGTAGGAAACATCGTGTGGGTTATGCATGGGCTGATTGTAGCATAAGTTGTGCTATGGGTCGTAGCATACCTTGTAGCATCGATGACAGCTTGTTTTTAATATAATTGACTGCTTTGCTTAAGACCAAACAGCCATTTTTGACCACTTTTTTCACAGATGTCTTGCAGTTGTGATTCACTGCCAATAAAACGCTGATGACGCTCACTGAATTGTTTGATATTTTCCAGCCAGCGATCGCTATCAATACCTAATTTTTTAAGTATTTTCGGTTCTTGCTCTGGAATGTAGCCTCGTTTGTCTGC
Source organism: Sulfurovum sp. (assembly GCA_027071315.1). GTDB lineage: Bacteria > Campylobacterota > Campylobacteria > Campylobacterales > Sulfurovaceae > Sulfurovum. Next base: position 564 of record JALSUP010000021.1, on the reverse strand, counting down.
TCGAATGGCCCTGCCCGTCCAATCGATCAGCTCAAAATAGTCTTGTGATGAATACATAATGCCTTTTCGGGTCTTGGTGATTGTCTCTGATGAGATGGAGTCTGGGCAAAAAGGGGTAAGTGGAATATTGGGGGCTTGCTTGTTCTTTTTTGGTTGCTTTTTTGATTGGTAAGTGACGCTCTGTTGTTTGTTATTGGCGGTTTTTGTGCTTTTTTGCTGTTGATGGGCGTAGGCTTGGATACGTTGTTGTATCGAGGTAAACTCCGACGCTTCTAAGGTATCGCTTAGCCCTGCTCGTATTGGATTGAGATCGACATAAGCCATACAGGACAATAAGGCTTGTTCATCTAATAAGGCTTGGCTTTTGAAACGACTCTCCCAGAAATGGCCTTTGCAACTGTCTTCTATATTGGCTTTGCGGGCAATGTATTCATTTAAACTGCGCATAAACCAGCTGATATCACTTAATCGTTCCCGCCATTGTTGGGTGATCGCTTTGACTTTATTGATTTCTGATGGTGAATGACAATCCCCGTTTAGGTATCGATTCATGAGGACATCACC
>JALSUP010000020.1 GCA_027071315.1 Sulfurovum sp. | reverse complement strand
CCAACTCTTATCATTATTTTTTTTATTACGCTTCACTTTATACTAACTCTTTTACTATTGTCAATTATCTTAACTCTATTTTTAATCAGCCTTTTATTTGGCGTTCGATGTGATCGTACCTACGGTTATTCATTATCATCTATCTTCATACGGTTTTTTAGTTTACATTGGTATTGCCATTAATATTTTATTAATCCTTTTTCTTCTTTGGTTAATGAATCTATTGATTTATAATAGATTATCTAAAAGCTAATGCTCGCTTATATAGGGCTATTTATTGCTAACATGGGCTTATGTTATTTATAAGTAGAAATTAAAAGTCATTAATTTCTATTAATTTTCTGTTAATTTAAGTATAGAATCAGGGTTTTTAGCCTAAACTCTTTGTTACATGTTTTTGGACAACAAAAAAATTACAGGAGTAAACATGAAAAAAATGATAACTATGTCGCTAGTAGCGGCAGCAACTACGGCAGCATTCGCATCAACATCAGGCGATATCGCTGATCTTCAAGCGCAAATTGACAAACTTAAAGTTAAGCAGGGGAAAATCAATGCCCAGTCTGCAAATGACAACATTAAATGGGGTGTTGACTTCAGAACTGCTTATGATAACCTAAACTATGACCTAGCAGATGGTTCTAGCAGAAGTAATGATTCACTTCTTTCTATGAGACTTTGGTTAAATATGGCGTATGCTGCAGATGAGCATAACATATTTAAAGGTCAACTTTCTATGAACAAAGCGTTCGGTGCAGATTTTTCACAGATGGAAAACAGAACATTCTCAATGGGTGGTATGTTTGACTGGACTGGTAACGAAGCACTTACAGATAATACTTTAAAAGTAAGACAAGCATTCTGGTTGTATCTTGGAGACGAAGCATTTGGTGCTGATATTCCTTGGACTTTCTCAATCGGTAGAAGACCATCAACTAACGGTTTCCTTGCTAACTTGAGCCAGGATGATGCTGCTCAGTCACCACTTGGTCACGTGATCAATGTTGAATTTGACGGTCTTTCTTCAAAGCTTGACCTTTCAAATGTAACAGGTGTGCCAGGTATGTCTTTCAAAGTATGTCTTGGATATGGGTCAACTAATGCTGCACCACTTTTCGGTAGATTAGATGCAACTGCATATGCTGATGATGTTCAAGATGGTCTGGATGATATTAAATTGGGTGGTTTCATTTTTGAACCATACAATGACGGTCAGTATATTGTAAAAGCAACTTGGTATAGAGCATATGACCTTCCTGGTTTTGATTCTGAAAACTTCCTAGCTGCATTTGCTGCTGGTGATATGGGTGCTGGTCAATTCAGCCAAAATGGTAACATGGACGGTGCTGCACTTTCTGTATTGATTGATGGTGTTACTGAAGATGGTTATTTTGCTGATGTGAAACTATTCGGTTCATTCGCATGGTCTAAAACTAATCCTGATGATGGTGCTCAAATGTTAGGTGTCTCTGTTCCTAATGCTGCTTATGGTATGCCAGGACAACCAGAATATCTTAGCATGGGTGCTGATGTAGGTGAAAGCCAGTCAGGTACATCTTACTGGTTTGGTGCCTATTTACCAATTACTGATGGTGAAAACAACTTTGGTACTGTTGGACTTGAGTATAACCACGGTTCAGAGTACTGGAGACCATTTACATATGCTGAAGATACTATGATCGGTTCTAAGATCGCTGCTCGTGGTGATGCTTGGGAAGCTAACTATACTTACCAGATCAATGATGCACTTAGCTTCCAGGCAAGATACGTATCAATCGATTATGATTACACAGGTTCAAACTCATTCTTCGGTTCTGATGGAACACCAGTAGCTATTGATGATATTCAAGCTGGTGCAGCTGGATTTGATCAGACATTTGAAGCGGCAACGAAGGCAGGTATGATTTCAGACCCTACAGACCCAAATGCTGTATTTATGGGAATGGTAGGAGCACTTATGCAAGATCCAAATGTAGATCAAGCGACTGCAATCAACCAAGTTCAAGGTATGTCAATGATGAAGGGCTTCTCTAATACTGTTGTAGACAAAGCACAAGACTTCAGAATGTACCTAAGATACAGATTCTAAGAACAATTATAAAAAGGGACTCTGTCTCTTTTTTACACTTCTCGCTTTCTTGCGGGAAGATGTTAAAACTCCCCTAAAATTTTCATACTACACATTATAATAATGACGTATTAACTCTATTATAAAATAGTCTTAAAGAAGTTCGGCTATAATATCCGGTATTTCAATACAAAGGACAAAGATGAGTATACTTAAAAACATCCTGGCATTTATAGGTGGGGCGATAATCATTGCGATCGTTGTTGCATTCTTTAAATTTGACCTCGGTGACAAGATGAGTAAAGCATCTAAGCTTGACCCTAAGGCGATGGGTGCATATATGCATATGTTCGATCAGGTACTTACAACAGGCAGAGCTACCGATGCGATGGTGAGAAGAGTGAAGATCGATCCGGATGTTTCAACAGAAGATGTCGTCGAAGCGATGAAAAGTATTGCAACAGATGCCAATATGGTTCAGGTGGGTGATTCCCGTATGTCCAATAAGTCAATTAAAGACGGTAAGGGTAACAGATACATAAGAATACTGCACTACTGCAGTCCGAGTATTGCAAAGCAGTTTATTGATTATTCTTTGGCATTTGGTGCATTTATGCCTTGTCGTATTTTGATCGTCGAAGACAATAACGGTGACAGATGGCTCATTACCATGGCAATGGAGTTGATGCTTTTTGGCGGGCACACACTTCCTCCGGCAATGATGGAAAAAGCAGAGCATGTGAGAGACACTATGTATAAGATGATGGATCTCGGTGCAAAAGGTGACTTTTAATTCTATAAGTTTTAGAGACTTTTAGATATAATTGTTTGTTATGTAAAATATTAAAGTTACTAAAAGAAATATTTTTGAACAAAATTGTACATTTTGATGAATCAACTTTACAATTAAGACAAAAAGTATTATACTTGGCAACTAAAATTTAAAAATAAGGTTTAAAATGAAAAGAATAGTTCTTTCTATGCTATTGGCTAGTCTTGGTCTAGTCGCTTCTGAAGGTGCAGTACCGTACAAGTCCGGTTTACTGTTGGCACCGCAGGCTGATAAAATTTATGCAAAAGAGTGTGCAAAGTGTCATGGTGCCAAAGGTACAGATACAAGTTTCTCAGGATCTTCAAGAGTTTCATATGCGGTGATCGCAGGTATGGACGCAGCAACTGTTGCCCAAACACTTAAAGAGTACAGAGGCGGGATCAAAAGTAAAGATTACCAGCCACTTAACAAATATGGTTATGGTGCTATCATGAGATCTGCAACAAGAGATCTATCTTGGGACGAGATAGATGCAGTTGCTAAATATGTCAATGGTTTAAAGTAAAAGGATAGATATGGATAAGAAACACATTAGTAAAATGCTGTCGGAGATGGACAAAGATCTGTCAAAACATGGTATAAGTCGTAGAGAAATGATGAAATTGGCAGGAATTAGCGGTGCGGGTCTTTTAATGGGCACAACCGGTCTTAGTGCTGCTGAAGAAGAGAAGATCGTTAAAACAGATGCCAAAGGTAAGATCGTTATCGTTGGTGGTGGTCTTTCAGGTATGAGTACCGCAGCGAGACTGACCCTTCACATGAATAATCCTGATATTACTGTGATCGAACCTGAAAAGAATTCAGTCAACTACCAGCCTGGTCAAACATTGGTTGCCGGTGGTGTCTGGGAAGAGCCAGATGTAACGTTCAACAGAGATGATTTTGTGCCGGACGGGGTAAAAGTGATTGCTGAGAAAGCGATACTTTTCAACCCTCAGGAAAATCAGCTGACAACAGACAAAGGAACGGTTGTTTCTTATGATTACCTCATTATTGCGATGGGTCTTCAGCTTGACTTCGAGAGAATCAAAGGTTTGGAAGAGGCAGGACGTGCCTACTCAGCAGGAGATAATACAAAACTCCTTAAAGCACTTGGTGATGACGGTATCTGTTCTATCTATACTGCACAAGGTTCTGCAAAGACTTGGGAACAGTTACAGAAGTATATCGCCAAGGCGAAAACAGCATCTCCTGATAAAAAAGTTCAATTTCTATTCACGCACCCTAACACACCTGTAAAATGTGGTGGTGCCCCTAAGAAAATTATGTATTTGACAAACGCCAGACTTAAAGAAG
>JALSUP010000019.1 GCA_027071315.1 Sulfurovum sp. | reverse complement strand
AATTGCCATAGAGATGCTGATGTATGACAAAACCAAGTACATCGGACTTTTTATCGGGGTCGGTTTTACAGCATTTTTGGTCACCTTTGCCATGGGCTATTTCGCAGGTTTTATGACCAGAGGCTTTGCCCTAGTAAGTGAAAACCCTACTGCCAGTGTCTGGGTCATGGACAAGGCGGTCAGTTCTACAGAAGCGACGATCAACATGAGTGATTCAGCTTTAGGTACCGTTCGTGGGGTAAAAGGGGTGAATTATGCTTCGCCTCTCTATATGGGCGATGTCACAGCGCGTTATGCCAATGGTCACTTCCAATCTTTTCAGACCATAGGCGTAGATGATGCTACCCTCAGCGGAGCACCAAAGCCTGCCAATTTACTGCGTATTCCAAACAGTGTCATTGTTGACAGCGGGGGAACAGACGGTAAATTGCAAACACCGCTGTATAAAAAAGATATGTGGTCCTATGACGGCTCACATTTGAATGCAGATACAAGAGAACTCAGCTACGGCGATGAACTGCTTATCAACAGTAAAAGAGTCGTAGTTGCCGGAGTCTCACATACCATCCCACGCTTTCCTCCACGACCGCTGCTCTATACCACTACAGCAAACTTCAAACGACTGATCCCCGGAGAAAATCGATATATCACCTTCATCATGGTACGTCCGGCAAAAAATGTTCTGCCAAGTGAACTTGCCAAACGCATCTCCCAACAGACCGGACTTAAAGCCATAACAAGTGATGAATTTAAAAAAGAGACGGTTATGTGGTACATGATAAACTCAGAAGATGTCGGTGACATGGTCAACATGGTTGTATTAGCGATGTTGGTAGGTTTTGGCGTGACAGGCGTCATGCTCTATATGTTTACCTATGAGAACATCAAGCAGTATGCTGTTTTAAAAGCGATGGGTGCATCCACAAAACAGTTGAGTAACATGATACTAACACAGGTCTTTATCAGTGCGGTGGCAGGAAGTGGTATCGGTATCGGCATCGCTGCACTTTTGGCTCACGCCGTTTCCAGTCCCACTTTTCCGTTTAGAATGATGTGGTTTGCACCGCTTATCGGTTTTTTAGGCGTTTTTATCGTGA